>JACCQX010000022.1 GCA_013813905.1 Chloroflexota bacterium | reverse complement strand
GATCGGACTCGGATCATGTACTCCTCCTCTTGCCAGCTATCACGGTTCGCTCCTGGGGCGACCGCGGGGCCGCTCCGCTAGCTCTCGGACGCCGGCCATCATCCCACCCCCGAACGCGACCTATCGGCCGCGGAGGACAGGCGATCGGGCGCCATCATGCCACGCGCCCGCCCACACGTCATCAGGCAAGCCTGACGATAGACCCTGCCGCGACGCGAGCACCGCCCAGGGCTGCCTCGATGGGCGTCGTCGCGAGCTGGCACGGCGGTCACACTCGAGCCGCGAGAGGGGGACGCGGGTGCTAGGCTTCGGACGCGGCGAGCGAAGCGCCGCAACACTGGAGAGGTGTCGGAGAATGAGAAGAGGCTTGAAGCCGGTCGTCGCATTGGTGGCGGCGCTGACCGTCGCGGGTTGCGGAGGTAGCGAGAGCGGCGAAGGCGGTGGCGGCGGTGGGGGCGGCGGTGCGACCTTCGGCGACGAGGTGACGGTCACGGCCTCCGACGAACGCGTGGCACACGGCCTTCAGGCCGGACGCTATCGCCTCAACTGGCGTGCGCCGGACTGTGACTCCAGGCAGCTGCTCATCACGCCGGCTGCTGGCGGAGAGCCCGTCTACGACAACCCACGCCCGACCATCCCGATCCTGTTCGTGAACGGACTCCCAGCCGGCGAGTTCTTCATCGAGTTGATCGGCGAGGGCTGCGACGAATGGGAGATCAGCATGGTCAAGGTCTGAGGGCGAACTTGGGATCGTCCGGCGCTCGACCGACCCGATCGTATCGGTCGACCCAGCCTCAGTCGGCTGCCGCCTCGGCGAGCGCGACCGGGGGCTGATGCTCGGCCGCCGACTGCACGCCTTCCGGGGTGATCTTCTCGGACCAGTGGCAGGCGGCCTGCTGACCAGGGCTGATGGTCCGCAGCTCCGGCTCGTCGGTCACGCAGTTCTCAGGGTTCCCCAGTTGCTCGCGCAGCCAGCAGCGCGTATGGAAGCGGCAGCCCGAGGGGGGATTGACGGGGCTCGGGACATCACCGCGCAGCACGAGGCGCTTTCGGCGACGACGGGGATCCGGCTCCGGCACCGCGGAGAGCAGCGCGACGGTGTAGGGATGGCGCGCATCCCGATACAACGTGTCGACATCCGCCAGCTCCACGATCTTGCCCAGGTACATCACCCCGACACGATCGCTGATGTGCTCCACGACGGCGAGGTTATGGGCGATGAAGAGGTAGGTCAGGCCCAGTTCCCGCTGGAGGTCGTCCAGCAGGTTGAGGACCTGACTTTGGATCGATACGTCGAGGGCGGAGACTGGCTCGTCGCAGACGATGAAGTCCGGGTTGAGCGCAAGTGCCCGCGCGATGCCGATCCGCTGTCGCTGGCCACCAGAGAACTCGTGGGGATAACGGTGGATGTGGCTCTGGTTGAGGCCCACCTTGCCCAGCAGCTCGCGCACGAGTTCTTCGCGTTTGACGCGGTTCTTGAGCCCGTGCACGAGCGGCCCTTCCCCGACGATCTCACCGACCGTCATGCGTGGATTCAGGCTGGCGTACGGATCCTGGAAGACGACCTGCATATCCTCGCGGACGGCCTTCATCTTGCTGCCGCTGAGACCGAAGATGGGGCGGTCCTTGATTGAGACGTCACCCGACGTCGGCGGCAGTAGACGCAGGATGACCTTGCCCAGCGTCGTCTTGCCGCAGCCCGACTCGCCCCCCAGTCCCAGGGTCTCGCCGCGGCGGACATCGAAGCTCACACCGTCGACGGCCCGCACGGCACCGAGCCTGCTGATGCCCAGCAACCCACCGCGGATGGGGAAATGCTTCACGAGGTCGGTGACCTTGACGAGGACCTCACCTTGGGCGTCCGGCGCTGTTTCAGCACCCGACGCGCCGCGCCGGCCAGTGTGGCTGCCGGTGTCTGCGGCTGGCTTCCACAGCGGCGAGCCGCTCTCGGGATCCGGCGGCGCGTCCGGGCGGTCTTGCGACGTGACCCTCGCTTCCGGGCCGGTCATCGCGCCATCACCGTGAGCTCCTGGGCCGATTCCTCGGCTAGCTCGGGCGGAGCGTCCTCACCGATCCGGGGCGGTTCGCCGGCCGGTGTCAGCCAGCAGCGCGAGACGTGCCCGGGCGCGACCTGGCGCACCGGTGGCGCGGTGTCGCACACCGGCATGGCATACGGGCAGCGTCGCTTGAATAGACATCCCGTGGGAAGGTTGAGCGGATTGGGCACTACTCCCTGGATGACCTCCAGGCGCTCGCGCTTCTCCCCCAGCCGCGGGATGGAGGCAAGCAGGCCCTTGGTGTATGGATTGTGCGGGCGCTCGAAGATGGTCATCGCGTCCGCGCGCTCCATGACCTTGCCGCCGTACATCACCACCACCTCGTCGGCCATCTCAGCGATGACCCCCAGATCGTGCGTGATGAGCATGATGGCCATCTTGTTCCGCTCGCGAAGCGCCTTCATGAGCTCCAGGATCTGAGCCTGGATGGTGACATCGAGCGCCGTAGTCGGCTCGTCCGCGATGAGCAGCTCCGGGTTGGTCGAGAGGGCCATGGCGATCATGACGCGCTGGCGCATGCCGCCCGACATCTGGTGCGGGAACTGCTTGGCGCGCCGAGCCGGCTCGGGTATGCCCACCTGCGCCAGCATCTCGACGGCACGGGCCCATGCCTGTCGGCGGTTGACCGCCTCGTGGAGCTCTACCGCCTCGGCGATCTGGTCGCCGCAGGTATAGACGGGGTTGAGCGAAGTCATCGGCTCCTGGAAGATCATCGAGATCTGGTTGCCGCGAACGTCGCGCATCTCCGTGTCGCTGTACTCCATGAGATCCTTGCCGCGCAAGAGCACTTGGCCGCCCACGACGCGACCAGGTCGCTCGATGAGCCGCAGTACAGACATGGCGGTGATGCTCTTGCCGCAGCCCGACTCACCGACGACGCCCAGCGTCTGCCCGTCGCGGATCTCGAAGGTGACCCCGTCGACGGCGCGGACCGTGCCGTCCTGCGTATAGAAGTGCGTCCGCAGATCGCGCAGCTCAAGGAGCTGGCCGGCCTGCGGGGTGGTCACCGGCGAGACTGTGTGCGATGCGGACGTCACTTGCTGGCGATCCGCTGGCGGGGATCCAGCGCGTCACGAATCCCGTCGCCGAGGAAGCTGGCAGACAACACGATGAGGACGAGCACGAGACTCGGGTAAAGGATGCGCTCGGGTGCGGAATAGAAGTAGATGCTGAATTTGTTGAGCATCGTGCCCAGGCTGGCCTCCGTCGCGCTGATGCCGAAGCCCAAGAAGCTCAACGCGGCCTCCGTGACGACGGAGTCGGCCACGCCCAACGCCGCAGCCACGACGAGCGGCGCCATAGCGGAGGGCAGGATGTGCCGCGTGATGATCCGTCGATGGCCGGCTCCCAGTGCCTTCGCAGCCTGCACGAAGTCGGCGCCGCGCAGCGCGAGGAACTCCGCCCTGATGAGACGCGCGGCGAGGGTCCAGCCGGTGATGCCGATGGCGATGATGATGACCCTCACGTCGCCCCCGCCGAAGAAGGAGACGATCATCAGGATGATGAACAGCACGGGCAGCGAGAGCACGATGTCAACCAGGCGCATCAAGAGGTTGTCCACCCAACCACCCGCGTAGCCGGCGATCGATCCCACGAACGTGCCGATGCCAACGATGATCATGACCGCGGCACCACCGATGATGAGCGACGTCTGGGTCGCCTTGGCCAATCGCACGAACAGATTCACGCCCAGCTCATCGTGACCGAGCGGAGCGGTGAGGGTGGGTCCCGCGTTTCGCTCCGTGAGGTCCGTCAAGCGGTACTCGAGGCCGGTGAACGTCGGGACCACGATGGCGATGGAGACCAGCACCAGGAGGGTGAAGAGCGCGATGACCGCCAGGCGATGCTGGATGAAGCGCTGGCGGGCCAGTTGCCAGTAGGTCCGGATCGGGATGAGGTCGACCTCATCCTCTGCATCCCGACCACCGGCGACGGTGGTGGTCCCGATGGGGCGATCGACTGGCTCGGTGCGATCCATGCTGGGCCCCCTAGTACTTGATGCGTGGGTCGACCACGCCGTAGAGCACATCGGCGAGTAGGTTGCCGACCACCACGGTGACGCCACCGACCATGGTCAGTGCGAGCACCGTCGGGTAGTCGCGGACGGTAACCGACTGGACGAACATGGCGCCCAGTCCGGGATAGCTGAAGATCGTCTCGGTAATGGCGGCGCCGGCCAGCAGGGCGGGAATAGAGAGTCCCAACAGCGTGATGATGGGGATCATCGCATTGCGGAGCGCGTGCTTGCCCAGCACCCGACTCCGCGGCAGACCCTTGGCCTTGGCAGTGCGCACATAGTCCTGGTGCAGCACTTCCAGCATCGAGCTGCGCATGTAGCGCGCCCACCCGGCTATCTGCTGGATAGCCAGGCTGGCTACTGGCAACACCAGGTGCCAGATCAGGTCCGCGACATCACCTGACTTGCCGAAGCTCTGCATCCCGAACAGCGGAAAGGCCTTCAGGACCACCCCTCCGAAGTAGAGGAGATAGAGGCCAAGGATGAACGAGGGGATGGCATAGCCGATGGTCGCCAGGGTGGTGATGAGCTTATCGGTCCAGCTGTACTGCTTGACGGCGGCCAGCACCCCGATGGGCACGGCCAGCACGATCGTCGTCAGAAGCGCGGCGCCCATCAGGCGTACGGTGGCGGGAACCCGCTCCAGGACCTTGTTGAGCACCGGCTGCCCGTCCAGGAAGCTATATCCCCAGGCATCCACGCGCCACACTTGGACGAAGGCCGTGATCCACTTGACGAACTGGTCCAGGATCGGCTGATCCAGGCCGTAGAGGCGGATGAGGGCGTCGAGCTGTGCCGGCGAGATTCGCGGCGTGCGGAAGCGGTCGATAGGGCTGCCCGGCGCCAGCTGCACGATCATGAAGACGATGACCGCCACCCCGAAGAGGATGGGAAGAGCCTGCAGGGTACGTCTCACGATGTAGCTGAACAAGCTGCTACCTCCGTCTCATCCTGAGTCGTCCCGATCGTCGTGGTCGGTTGGTGGCTTGGTGCGTAGACCACTCGCACCGGCGGAATATGGAGAGACCGCTGGCGGCGACGTGTGCGACGCCACCAGCGGTCTGTACGGTCATGCTCGGAACATGCCCGAGCGTAGCCGTGCTACTGCGCTGTCTTGGTGATCTTCTCGAGCTCCCAGAACCATGTCGGCGTAGCCATGGTCTCAGGCGTCCACTCCGCGTCCGTGGAGTTCAGATCGGCATTGACACCCTCGCGGGCGATGTCCGACCAAGCGAACATGTACGGCAGCTCTTCGGCGAGGATGGCCTCGAAGTCCTGATAGATCTCTGCGCGGGCCTCCTGGTCCAGTTCCTTGAGGCCCCTCTCGATGAGCTTGTCTGC
>JACCQX010000004.1 GCA_013813905.1 Chloroflexota bacterium | reverse complement strand
GACGGATCCGCTCCCGGAGACGCGCCAGGCGCCGGGGCCGAGCTACTCGATCGGCCTCGCGCCAGCGTGCCAGATCGTCGGCGCTGGGAACCGTCCTGGGGTGATCGGAGACCGCCGGTACGCTCATCGGGGGCACGGCTCCGGCATCACTCCCGGCACTCGGCCACGTTCGTGTTGTGCTCATCAAGGCCGGTGGCGAACCGATGCGTGCCCTCGCCACAGGCCACGAAGAAGAGCAGATCCGTCTCGGTCTCGGGGTTCAGCGCGGCCTCGACCGTGCGCGCCGTCGGTGAGGCGATAGGGCCAGGCGGCAAGCCCTGCGTCTGGTAGGTCTGGTAACCCTGAAGCTCCTCAGGCACCGCGAAGTCGTTCAGCGACGCGACGCCGATGAGTCCCCAGAAAGCGAAGGCCGGCCACTCGCCCAACTCCATCTCCGCCAATCGCACGGTGTCGTTGGCATAGATGACCGTGGGATCGGCATTGAGCAGCCGGTTGCCGTTGAGCTTGCCGTCCAGCCGGTTCTGGTAGACACCGGCGATGCGCGCCCGCTCTTCGTCCAGCACGGCTTCCTTCTCGACGATAGAGCCAATGGTCACGATCTCGTAGAAGTCGCGGCCCGCCTCGGTCGCCTGCGGGATGTAGATGTCGCCGACGGACCGCTCCCAATCGTCCAGCAGGATCCTCACGAAGCCCTCAGCCGACGTGTCCGCGTCCATCTCGAACACGCCCGACCCGAGGAAGCCCTCCAGGCTGCGTCCGGCGGGGATCACGGACATCCACTCGTATCCCGCGCGCAGCTCCTCGGACGGCTCGC
Organism: Chloroflexota bacterium; assembly: GCA_013813905.1. Classification (GTDB taxonomy): domain Bacteria; phylum Chloroflexota; class Limnocylindria; order Limnocylindrales; family CSP1-4; genus Palsa-1032. The sequence continues at coordinate 4,256 of JACCQX010000004.1, read as the reverse complement.
TCACCAGAGCGTAGAACTCCTGGGGATCGATCTCGGCCGGCAGCGAGTCCTGGAGCTGAGCCACGATCTGCTCGATGCGCAGGCCCTCACGCAGCGCGACCGTGATGCGCGCGGGAGGCGGATCCGGTGGCCGCTGGAGGCGCTCGACGATATCTTCGGGGGTCATCGTCGGGGTCAGCGTGAAGGTGCCGGTCTGGAGGTCGCTCTCCACATTCCGCGTGATGACGAGGTACTGGAAGGCAAGCTCGTTCGACAGCAACCCCTGCTCCTCCAGGTCGCGGCCGATGCGCGACACGGTGGCGCCCTCCGCCACCACGAACTCGACCGGGGTGGCGTCGCTGCTGGCCGGCTCCTCGAGGTCGTCGCCCAGCTCTTCGCGGATGATGTCCCCGAACAGCCCGAAGCGCATCGCCTGAGGATTGTCCTCGACCATGTCGCGGGCGAAGCCGCGCAGCGCCGGACCGGCGAACAGGAAGGCACCACCCAACACTATGCCGGCCAGGACGGCGATGAGCACGACACCCTTCCACGTCCCGCCGCGGCGCGGCGGTCGGTAGCTGCCGCTCCGGATCCCGGATGGATCCACGCCGTAGGCTCGGGCACTTCGCCGCCGGTCGGAGCCGTTGCGAGGCAGGCGACCGCGCCCCTGGACCGTCACGCGCGGACCTCGCTGCGAGCATCGAGCTCCGCCTGGAGGATCCCCGCCGCGGCCTCTCGGTCGATGCGCGCGCGGTGCCGGTCCCGCCGGCCGCTGCCGGGAGGCGCGCCAGAGGTGCCCCGCCGAAGCCGCGGCAGGCGAGCCTCCGCGGCCACGCTGCTCAGCCGCTCGTCACGCAGGGACAGTGGCAAGCCCAGGCGCAGGGCCATGGCCTCAGCCCAGATCCGCGTCTCCTGCGCCTGCTTGCCCTCATCGCCCGCCATGTGCAGCGGCAGTCCCACGATCAGCTCCGTGACGCCATGTTCCGCGACGAGCCGGCCCAGGACGATGCTCTCGCGCTCGGCGTCCTGCCGGCGCAGCGTGGCCAGCGCCCGCACGACGCCGGTCACCGGGTCCGCCAGGGCGATCCCGATCCGACGGCTGCCCAGATCGACCCCCAGCAGCCGCCCGCTCGCGGACCCGACGGCGCCGGGCGTGTCGGGGACAAGGTCGTCTGGAGGGGACATGGTCATCACGGGCTCCTCTGCTGGGGCTCGAGAACGGTCAGGTTGATCCGCCGCGCATCATCCGGGACGGTGTCGATGAAGTCCGGCCAGGGCGTGATCGAGACGCTGCCGTAGGCGTTCAGTATGGCGCGCGCCTCCGAAACCGTCCGACCCCGGATGGCGGCCACCGCCGCCGCCTGGTCCACCGGTTCATAGTGCTCGCCCGTCGCCTGGACCTCGTAGACGATCGAGCCGTCGACCAGCTGCGGCTGGGCGACTGACGTTTCCACCGAGCCCGGGAAGAGTCGCGCACCGGCCGGCATGGACGCCGCCAGACGCTCCTCTGCCACCTCGGTCACGGCGCTCTCGTCGACGGCCAGCACCGTGCCGCGTCCCTCCAGGGACAGAGAGAAGTCATCCATCACCTGACCCACCAGGTCTCCGGCCGCGATGTCCGGGGTGAGGCGTTCCCGGGTCGCCGTCTCGGGGAACAGCCGCAGGCCGCGCGGCGTAGTCTGGGGATCGGCCAGGGCCGCGGCCAGCTGGGCCTCCAGGACTCCCTCCAGCGCCAGCACCGCCGCGTCATAGTCGGTGCCTGAGATCACACGCTTCTCGATGCGCCGTCCGCCAGCCGTGGCTTCCGGGTTGATGACCCGGACCAGTTGGGCGGCGATGGGCTCCGGCAGGCCGGTGATGGCCTCCGCCTCGACGTTTCCCGTGTCACCCGACTCCACCGCGCGGATCGGCGCGTCCATCGTCGCCGGACCGCTCTGGAAAGATGCCTGTGCGATGGTCACGCTCTGCGTCGTCTCGAAGACGTCGCCGCGCGCCGTGGTGAGGCGCGTGCCCTCCGGGATGGGCACTTCGAAGAGGGTGTTCTCGCTGGTGAATCGCACGTTGCCGGTGGCACGCGTCTGCTCCACCTCGCTGCCCGTGGCCGGGAACCGGTCGGACGCGCTCAGGGCCACGTCAATCCGTTCAGCCGGCACCACGCCCGTCTCTGGATCGGGCACGGCGACAGCGGGATCGGCGGTCACCTGGACCGTCACCGGTCCTGCCGTCCGGCTCATGGGCGTGAGGCTGACCGAGACGCTGGGCAGGTAGAGGTAGGCCGCGTATAGCGCGCCGCCCAGCACCGTCCCTGCCACTGCCAGCCCGACCAGCCAGCTGACGATGCTCCACCCCGGCCGGCGGGGACGGGCTGGAACCAACGCCGCATCACGCGTCCAGATGTCCGCCGGCGGATCGCTCTTGCGAGCGACTGGCTGTGGTTCCTCTGCCCGGGCTCCGGCGCGGTCCGCCGGCACCTCCCCCAGAGGCTCAGCCAGGGCGCTCTCGGCTTCCTCGACCGTGGCGTAGGCGGGCATCCCGGCGGAGATGGCCAGGGAGCGCACCCCGGGCTCCCCCGAAACCAGACCCACCAGCACGTGGCGCTGCTGGCCCTCCCGCGACAGAAGACGGAAGTTGATACGGCTCGTGGCGACACGGGAACCGGGCGGCAGGACGAGGATGAAGTGCCCCTCGCCGGTGGTGCGGAGACCGGCGACCGCATCGGTGATCTCGTCGTCGACGTCCAGATAGCAGACCGTCATGACTTCCGGGAGTCTGCCCTAGACGCGCATCACCCGCAGGACCTTCCGCAGCGCGGCATCGAGGGGGGCCTCGGGCGCGGCCATCTCGATGGCCTGATAGGCCAGGCCCAGCGGCGGGATGTCCTGGACATCGACCAGGAGCCCGGTGGCGTCATCGATGGCCTCGACCTGATGGGGTTCGATGGTATCGATGCTGGGTGGCCGGGCGAAGGGGAGATGCTTGGCGAACGACGTGTCGCGGAGCGCAGCGGGGATGTGCGGTAGTCGCGAGCCGCCGCCGCATAGGTAGATCCGTCCCGGCAACAGCGCGTCGCGGCCGAATTCCTCCAACACCAGCTCGATGCCCGCCGACCAGACCGCCACATCCTCCGCCACGATGTCCGCCACTTCCTGGGCTCGATCGACGGGCACACCCTTGGCGAAGTCCACCTTGAGCTCCTCGGCTCGGGCGAAGGGCAGCTCCAGGCGGTCAGCCAGCGACTTGGTGAAGGCTCGGCCACCCAGGGCGAACATGCGCGTGCTCTCCACGCCACCGGCCCGCACGAGGGCCACGTCCGTGGTGCCGCCACCCACGTCGATGAACAGCGCTCCAGCCCCTTGTATCTGGTCGCCGCCCAGGCAGCGGGCCACCGCGTATGGCTCCGCGACGATGGCCAGCAACTCGAGATCCAGCTGGCTGGCCACGCTCTGGAGTGCGCCGAGGTGCACCAGGGGCGCGAACGCGTTGAAGATGCTCAGGCGGACATGCCGACCCTGGAAGCCCACCGGGTTGGTCACGGCATAGCCGTCGATGGTCGCGCCGGTGACCGCCGCGTGGACCAGCCGGATGTCCACGTTGGGTAGCCCCGTCTCCCAGGTGATGGCCCGTTCAGCATCGTGCAGGGCCTCGCGCTGGACGGCGTCGATGAGGCGCTGGAGCTCATGGTCGGTGATGGGCTGGTCGGGGCGCTTGCGCTCCTGGTCGTGGCTGGTGGTGAAGCCCTTGACCAGCTCGCCGGCGATGCCGATGACCACCTGAGTGGAGCGAAAGCCGGCCATCTCCTCCGCTTCCTGGAGCGCCACCTGGCAGTTGTCCACGACCGCGGCGATGTCAGCCACGGTGCCTGACTGCATGTGCGACAGACCCTGCCTTCTCTTCCCCATGCCCCGCACCACGCCACTGTGAGCGCCGTCGATCTCCAGGACGAGCGCCTTGGCGAACTCCGTGCCGACGTCCAGCACGGCGCAGGCCGCCACCGGATCGGTCTCCTCGCGCTGAAGGAAGCGGCGCCAGAACGCCATCGTCGTCTAGGGCTCCGGATCGGGCGCTGGCGTCCCCGGTTCCTCGCGAAGCTGCGTGGCCAGCGCCTGGCGGATCGCCTCCAGCGCAGAGGGCAGGCGCTCCCGACGACGACCACGCGCCTGGGCCATCTCCGGCCGGCCGCCGCCGCGTCCCTCGATGACCGGCGCACCGCTCTGCACCAGCACGCCCGCCGAGACGCCCCGCTGCACCAGGTCATCCGAGACGGTCACGAATAGCTG
>JACCQX010000198.1 GCA_013813905.1 Chloroflexota bacterium | reverse complement strand
TCGGCGTGCGGCACGACCTCACCGAGACGCTCGATCAAGACGCGCAGGAGGCGGAACTCGATGATCGTGGCCTCCACCACGTCGCCGCGCCAGCGGATCTCATGGCGGCGCAGATCGAGCTGCCATTCGTCCACCCTCGACCCGCCCGAGCCGCCGGACCCGGCCGACCCGCCCGAGGCGACCGAGGCCCGACGCGTCACGGCGCGGATCCGCGCCAACAGCTCATCCGAGCGGAAGGGCTTGCTGACATAGTCGTCCGCGCCCAGGTCGAGGAGATCGACCAGGGATGCTCCGTCGCGTTCCCCGGTGACCACGATGATCGGCGTGGCGCTCTGGGCACGGATGGCGCGGCAGACCTCGGCACCATCCCGGCCGGGCATCGAGAGGTCGAGCAGCACGAGGTCGGGCGAGTCGGCCTCGAATCGACGCAGCGCCTCGTCGCCGTCGTAGGCGGCCACGATGTGATGCCCGGCGCGGCCCAGCAACGCCCCCATGACGCCCACCATGGCCGGTTCATCGTCGACCACCAGGATCGTCAGCGGTTCGGATCGCTCCTCGTCGGTCATCAGGCCGTGCCGATGCGGGTGCCGTTCTCCGCGCCGCGCAGGGCATCGGCAAGGACGCCGTCAGCGTGTCCGTGGGCGATCACCGCCACCGACTCGGGCGCCACCAGCGCCCTGACGGCGGAGCGCACCTTGGGGATCATGCCGCCGGTGATCACGCCGTCGGCGATGAGTGGCTCGATCTCCGCCGCACTCAGATAGGGGATGCGCGCGCCGTCCGCGTCGTGCACACCGTCCGTGTCGGTGAGGAGGATCAGGTCCGCGCCGATGCCTGCCGCCAACCCGGCCGCGGCGTCGTCGGCGTTGACGTTGCAGAGCGCGCCGGTCCCGTCGGCCGCGAGCGGCGCCACCAGCGGGACGAGGCCCGCCAGGAAGAGTGCCTGCAGGATCGTGCCTCGGACTCCCGCCACAGAGCAGACGCGCCCCAGCCCCGGCACAGGTTCGCCCGCCAGCAGGCCGCCGTCGATCCCCGAGAGGCCCACGGCGTCTGCGCCCGCCCTGCGCAGCTCCGCCACGAGCTCTGCGTTGACCACGCCCCGCAGGACCGCCAGGGCGACCTCCAGGGTCGCCTCGTCCGTCACTCTCAGGCCATCACTGAAGCGATGCTCTACGCCGAGGCGGTCGAGCCATTCAGACAGCCGCTTGCCGCCGCCATGGACCACGACCACGTCTCGCTCGCGCGCCAGCGCAGCCACCTCCCTCAGCACGTTCCCTTCCTGAGCGATGGTGGTGCCGCCAAGCTTGATCACCAGCGGACGCGCAGCATGCCGCGCTGCGGCCATCAGCGCACGACCATCATCAGGTGGTGTACTCCGCGTTCTCCACGACGTAGGCCTCGGTCAGGTCACAGCCGAAGGCCTCGCCGAGACCCTCGCCCAGGCTCAGATCGAGCCGGAGGATGACCTCGGGTTCCGCCATCAGCGCGCGCAGCGCGGCTCGGTCGAAGGCCAGCGGCAGGCCGTGAAAGACATCCACGCCACAGATGGCGACGCGCAGGCGGGCGACATCTAGCCTCACGGCCACACCCGCTCGGCGCAGAGCCTCATCGGCGGAGAGCCCGGCGGCCTCCAGGACCGCTGACGACGCCAGGCGGGCGTTGCCCGCGGCCGCCACGATGCGGCCCCAGTTGGGATCCCTCCCATGGACCGCGGCCTTCACCAGGCTGCTGGCCACCACCGAGCGCGCGACGGCCCGTGCCTCGGCATCGTCCGTGGCGCCACTCACCTGGCAGGTGATGAGCGTCGTGGCACCTTCCCCGTCCGCGGCCTGCTGGCGTGCCAGCGAGCGGGCCACGGCCTCCACGGCCTCGCGCAGCGCGGTCTCCTCTGGGCTCCCTTCGCTGACCGGCGCGGCGCCCGCCTCGCCCGAGGCCAGGAGGAAGACCGTGTCGTTCGTGCTGGTGTCGCCGTCGACCGTGAGCTGGTCCCAGGTCCGCGCCGCCACCGGCCGCAGCAACCCGTGGAGCATGGAGGGCTTGGCCTCCGCATCCGTCAGGACGAGGGCCAGCATGGTGGCCATCTGGGGATGGATCATGCCCACGCCCTTGGCGATGCCCGAGACCATGACCGGCACCGGCCGCCCGGTGCGATCGGGCAGCGTCAGGCGGACGGTGGCCGACTTGGGGCGCGAGTCGGTGGTGCACATCGCCTCGGCGGCGGCGGCCAGGGCGGAAGGACCGTCCGACAGGCCGTCCCGTGCCAGCCGGCCGATCTCCGGCGCCAGCCGGTCGGCCGGCAGTCGGGTCCCGATCACACCGGTCGACATGGCCAAGGTCCGCTGCGAGTCCGTGCCCAGGCCGCGAGCGAAAGCCTTCGCCAGGCTCTCCTGATCGGCCAGTCCATCTGCGCCGGTCGCAGCGTTGGCGCAGCCGGCCGTGCATACGACGCCGCGTGCCCAGCCGTATCGGCCGTCGCCCTGTGGTGCGAGGGACCGCAGGTGCTGCTGCGAGAGGATGAGCGGCGCGGCGACCACGGCATTGGATGTGAACACCGCCGCCACCGATGCGTCCGGCGCCGCATCGCTGACGGCCACCAGCGCGACGTCGGGCGTCCCCGAAGCCTTGATGCCCATCGCTGCGGCGGCCGCGAGAAAGCCGCGCGGCAACACGGCCGAGGCGGTCGACTCGGGCAGACGCCCCTCGAAGGGCATGAGCGGCTGCCGCACGTCAGGGAGCGAGCGGCAGTTGCTCGAGGCCGGCCGTCTCGGGCAGGTCGAAGGCCAGGTCGAAGGCCTGGATAGCCTGACCCGCGGCACCCTTCACCAGGTTGTCGATGACGCCGATGGCCAACACTCGACCGGTGCGCTCATCCGCCGACACGTGCACGCGGCAGTGGTTGGAGCCGAGCACGTGCTTGGTCGACGGCGGGGCTGCCACCACCGTGACGAAGGGCTCGTCGGCGTAGGCGTCGCGGTAGAGCGCATCCAGCTCCGTCTGGGAGATCGGCCGTACGGGCCGTACGTGGCAGGCGGACAGGATGCCGCGCGTCATGGGCACCAGGTGCGGCAGGAAGTCCACCCCTCGTGCGGCAGGGCCGCCACTCAGCCACCCCAGCTCCTGTTCGATCTCCGCCACGTGCCGGTGACCGCCGATGCCGTAGGCCCGCACATTCTCATTGATCTCGCTGTAGGTCAGCTCCGGCTTCGCTTCGCGCCCGGCGCCCGAGACGCCGCTCTTGGCGTCGACTACCAGGTCCTCGATGAGGCCCTCTCGAGCGAGCGGGGCCAGGGCGAGCAGCGTCGCCGTGGGATAGCAGCCCGGCGAGCCGACGATCGAGACGGGCGTACGGGCAAGCCCAGCCAGCTCCGTCCGGTGCAGCTCGGGCAGCCCGTAGACGGCCTGCGCCAGCAGCTCGGGCTGGGGGTGCTCGAAGCCGTACCAGCGCGGATAGTCGGCCGGATCGCGCAGGCGGAAGTCAGGACCGAGGTCGATGACCGTCACGCCACGGGCAACCAGGTCGCGCACGATCGAGGCGGCGGCTCCGTGGGGAAGCGCCAGGAAGACGGCGTCGATGTCTTCCGGGAGAGCGGCGTCCACCGTCCGGCCGGTGCCAGCCAGGTGGGCGTGGGTCACGCCGACCGGCTCGCGCTCGCGGCCGCGAGCCTGAAGGCCGATGATGCGAACGTTGGGGTGGCGCTCCAGGATGCGCACCAGCTCCCCGCCGACGTAGCCCGTGGCGCCGATGATCCCGACCCTGATGCGCGCCCCGCCAACCACAGCGGTCATGCCTTCGGCCGCCCGCGGCTGCGCGTCGTCCGTCGCCCGCGGCTGCACCACCGTCCCGCTCTCCATGCCGGCCAGTGTACGGCGAGGGTCCGCTCCCGGCGTGCGATAGTGCCCCGATGCGTGAGGAACCCGGCCGTGATCCGGCCGAGCGGCAGACGAGCGAGGCACCGGACCGGCAGGCGAGCGATGCTCCGGATCTGCCGGACCTGCTCATCCCCGCGCCGGGGCAGGTCATCGGCAAGCTCAGCGTGCGCACCTCGGCCGAAGTGGACCTGCTGGCCGTGCTGGGAGCGGTGCGCGAAGCGGGCGGCGATATCGCCTCCGTGACAGCTTTCCCCGCCACGAAGGGCGAGCCGGGTGTCCAGCGCGTCATCGATGTGGAGTTTCGCGACATCACGGGGGAGACTGCCGCCGGTGCAGTGCGGCGCGTAGCCGGCGTGGTCGTGGCACAGCCGCGTCAGACGCTCGGCCAGGTCTTCGGCAAGCGCGTCATCGTCATCGGTGGCGGTGCGCAGGTGGCGCAAGTCAATCTGGGCGCGGTAAGCGAGGCCGATCGGCACAACCTGCGCGGTGAGCGCATCAGCGTGGACACGATCCCGCTGGTGGGGGAGGCTCAGATCGCCGCCGCGGTGCGTGCCGTGGCGGACCTGCCGCGGGCACACATCCTGGTGCTGGCGGGAGCCATCATGGGCGGCGACATCACAGTGGCCGTCATGGAGCTGCGCGAGACCGGCATCCCGGTCGTAGCGCTCAACATGGTGGGCAGCGTGACCGACGCGGTGGATCTGGTGGTCAGCGACCCCGTGCAGGCCGGCACGATGGCCGTCATGGCCATCGCGGACACGGCCCGCTTCGACATCGAGCGACAGCGTGGACGCCGGTACTGAACGGGATGCAGCGAGAAGAGGAGTGATCGACATGGAGGTCGCCACGCAGGCACCGTCCCATCTTTCGCCGGTCCTGGCGCGCTACTTCCAGCGGAACTGGACCCATGGCGAGGGACACCGGCTCTTCGACTCGGACGGGAAGGCCTACCTCGATT
>JACCQX010000054.1 GCA_013813905.1 Chloroflexota bacterium | reverse complement strand
TGAGCGGTGACCCGAAGGCGCTCACCGATGCGGACATCTTCGACGGGTTCATCCTGGGTATCCAGGGTCGACACGAAGAGGCCACAGCCTTGGCACGCCGGGGGGCCGTGGCCGCTGATGAGCTAGGTCTGCTGTACTGCAAGAGCATGGCCTGCTGGGTCGCCGGGGAGAACGAGCTGGCCATGGAACGCTCCGCGCCGGCCATCGAGTGGTTGGAGCAGGCCAACGAGCTTGCCGCCCGGTCCCAAGCGCCGGCCATCGAGCGGCTGACCGCCGCGTCACTTTCATCGGCGCGCATGCTGGGCGGTGCGGGGGCAGCGGCGCTGGAGGGCATGGACGTCCTGCTGGAGCAGGCTCGCGCCGCCGATGATCCACTGCATGAGGCGATGATCCTGCTGCGCCGCGGGCAGATGACCGCCGCGCTGCCAGACGGCGACCGCACCGAGGCGCGAGCAGACGTCGCGGCTGCCATCGCGATCATGACCCGTCTGGAGACGCGACCCTACCTGGAGCAGGCCGAGCGGTTGTATCGGACGCTGGGCTAACGTCGCCGCGCCGACCGGCATAACGGCGGCGTTGCCGAAGCTTCGACTGATCGATTCCAGTCAGATCGAGATTCCGGGGCTTGGCGGCCCATAAGGACGGCTGAGGCCGGCGGTCGCCGTGCCACGTCCTGCCATGGACGCTCAGATGAGCTGATGTGGTCCCAGTTGCGAGCGACGGAGGCGCCGACGAGAGGTCCTACGAAGTGCTAATGGCTTCGTTGCCTCCCACCTGCAAACGCGGCTGGAATCTCGAACGCGAAGTGACGAACGCGGCCGTGCCGCTCGCGAGGCGGTGAAGGAGGCCTGGGGCCGGTAGGCTAAGCGCATGAGTCGAAAGGTCCTGGTCTGTGGCGTGGGGCTGATGGGGCACGGCATCGCGCAGTCGATGGCCGCGGCGGGGCAGTCGGTGCGGATCTACGAGCCCGATCGGTCGCGCGCGGAGGCCGGCCTGGAACGCATCGCCGGCAACCTGGAGCGAGCTGTGACGAAGGGCAAGCTCTCCGCCGAGGAGCGCGAAGCGGTCCTCGCCCGCATCTCGATCGCCCCGTCGGTGGAAGAGGGCGCTCTGGACATCGACCTGGCGGTCGAGGCCGTCTTCGAGGATCTGGCGGTCAAGCGCGACCTGTTCACCAAGCTCGACACCTGCGCGCCGGACGCCGCCATCCTGGCCTCCAACACCAGCTCCATCTCGATCGCCAGCATCGCGGGGGCGACGGAGCCGGAGAGGCGCCAGAAGGTCGTCGGGATGCACTTCTTCAGCCCCGTGCCGGTCATGCCGCTCATCGAGCTCATCCGCGGCGCGGAGACCTCCGACGAGACGGAAGCCGAGGTGCGCGTCATCGCCGAGGAGCTGGGCAAGCAGCTCATCGTCAGCCGCGACCGGCCGGGCTTCATCGTGAACCGCATCCTGATGCCCTTCCTGGGCGAGGCTATGCGCGCCTATGAGGAGGAGCTGGGCACGGCCGAGGACATCGACACCGGTGCCAGGGTGGGCCTCAACCACCCCATGGGCCCGCTGGAGCTAGCCGACTTCATCGGCCTGGATGTCTGCCTGTACGTCATGGAGGTCCTCCACGAGGGATTGGATTCGCCGCACTTCGCGCCGCCCGAGGTGCTGCGCCGCCTCGTCCTGGAGGGGCATCTCGGCCAGAAGACGGGTCGCGGCTTCTACAGCTACCCGCGGAGCTGAGAGCGCCATGACGACCGACCTTGGGACGCCCGGCGCGTCGGCCGCCTCGACAGGTGCCCGGACGGTCGCTCCCACGGGCCTGACCGACGAGGAGCGCCTCCTGCGCGACACGACGCGCGAGTTCGCCGCCCGCGAGATCGCGCCGGGCGCCGCCGAGCGAGACGAGGAGGAGCGCTACGACCGCACCATCTTCACGCGCATGGGCGAGCTGGGCCTGACGGCCGTGCCCTTCCCCGAGTCGGTCGGTGGTGCCGGCTTCGGCTATCGCGCCTGGACCCTGGTCATGGAGGAGGTGGCCTACGCGGACATGGCCATGGCGGTCTCACTGAGCGTCCACATCCTTGCTCAGTACTCCGTGGTGACGTGGGGCACCCCCGAGCAGCGGGCCTGGTGGCTGCCCGACATGCTGAGCGGCGAGAAGCTGGGGGCCTTCGCGCTGACCGAGCCGCAGGCGGGTTCCGACGCCTCCTCGCTACGCCTCCGTGCCGAGCCCGTGGGTCCCGCTGACGCGCCCACCGGCTATCGCCTCACCGGCACGAAGATCTGGATCACCAACGGCATCGAGGCGGAGCGCTACCTGGTCTTCGCCACGGTCGACCCCTCGGCCGGCGCGCGCGGCATCACCGCATTCCTGGTCGAAGCAGGGACCCCGGGCTTCACCTTCGGGCGCAGAGAGCGCAAGCTGGGGATCCGCTCCGACACCGCCTCGGAGCTCATCTTCGAGGGTGCCGAGGTGCCCGTGGGGAACCGCCTGGGCGAGGAGGGTCAGGGCTACAAGATCGCACTGTCGGCGCTGGGGGAGGGGCGCATCTCCATCGCGGCCGCCTGCGTGGGCCTTGCCCAGTCAGCGCTGGACGCGGCGGCTCGGTATCTGACGGAGCGCAGCGCGTTCGGAGGGCCGCTTTCGGACCAGCAGGGCCTACGCTTCATGCTCGCGGAGATGGCTCAGAAGATCGCCTCGGCGCGTGCCCTGACCCGCACGGCGGCGGAGATGAAGGACCGGGGCGAGAACATCGCGGAGGCATCGTCGCTGGCCAAGTGGACGGCCTCGGATGCGGCCATGAGTGTGACCACGGACGCCGTGCAGCTCTTCGGCGGCAGCGGTTACTCGCGCGAGTTCCCCGTGGAGCGGATGATGCGCGACGCCAAGGGCGCCCAGATCTACGAGGGCACCAACCAGATCCACCGGCTGATCGTGGCCGACCACCTGCTGCAGCGGATCGGACGCCAGGGGTGACCAAGTTGGACTTCATCGGCATCACCACCGCCGACATGGGCAAGGCCGTCGAGTTCTACCGACTGCTGGGATTGGAGTTCGCCGACGGCGCGGAGAACGAGGTCCACGTCGAAGTGGCCCTGGACGGCGGCATGCGCTTGGCTTTCGATACGGTGGAGATCGCTCGCGACGCCGATCCGGACTGGGCCGCGCCCTCTGGTAGCCCCCGGATCTCGCTGGCGTTTCGCTGTGAGAGCCCGGCCGAGGTGGACGCCAGGTACGCCGAGCTGGTGAGTCTCGGTCACGAGGGCCGGCACGAGCCATGGGACGCTGTCTGGGGCCAGCGTTACGCGACGCTGCTCGATCCTGATGGCAACGGAGTGGACCTCTACGCCGAGCTGTAGCCGGAGCCACGGTCGGCGGGCTGGCTGACCAAGAAGGTGACCTGGAGGAAGCACCGACATCGGCCGGGTGGGCGATCGAAGCTCTCGAGCCTCCTGGTCGGGTCCAGCCTCATCCGTGCAGATGCCGGTCCAGACGCGCGCTCGGGTGAGGGCCATCGTGACCGACCTTGGGGGTCGGGCTGAGACCGCCCGCGCGCTCGGGGTGCATCGGTCCCGCATCACGCGCTGGCTGGAGGACGAGGAGCCTGATGCGCGAAATCTGCGCAAGGTTGAGGCCCTGCGGTTCGTGCTTGCGCGACTGCTCACCGTCTATGAACGCGAGTCCGCGCTGAAGTGGTTGACGGGCTTCAACGCACAGCTCGGCGACCGGCGGCCGCTTGATCTGCTCCTCGCTGGGCGGGTAAGCCAGGTGGTGGGAGCCATCGACGCCGAGGAAGCCGGATCCTTCGCCTAGATGCTCTATCGGGTCTTCGTCCGGGACCCGGACACCGTCCCGCGTCCGCTGGCGGTGCGGCGCGACCTTCAAGGAACCGGCCGGCATGACGATCCAGACCTTTACGGTGCCATCTACCTGGCCAGAGATCCGATCTCCGCGGTGGGTGAACGGATACAAGGGTTTCGCGGAATGACCTTGCAAGCGACGGACCTGACGAGGCCGAACGGCCGACGCCTCGCGCTTGCGAGTCTCGACGACAGCAGCCTTACAGAATTCATCGATCTGGATGACCCGCCGACGCTCGTGCACCTACGGCGA
>JACCQX010000169.1 GCA_013813905.1 Chloroflexota bacterium | reverse complement strand
GCCTTTGCTAGACTCCGCCGCGATGGCACGGCTTCAGCACATGGGCGTCGTCTTCGCCTTCCTCCTCACGGGCGTCGTCCTGGTGTCGCTGTACGCCGGCTTCCAGTCGGCCATCGGTCAGCCCATCGCGCTCTTGATCGGGGTGCTCATGGGCGCCGGCATGATCCTCGTGCTGATGCGCATCGCGCTGGTGCCGGAGCGGCGCTACACGGGCTGGGTGCGCACCGTCACCAACCGGAATGCGCGTTACCTGTTCGGGTTCCTGCTGGTCGCCTGGGTCGCCGCGATGGGTTTCCTGGCCAGCCTGAACCTGCCGGCCAACACCGTGGGCGGGCCGGCGCTGATCGGGCTCTTCGCCGGCTTCTTCATCTTCATGGGCTTCATCTGGGCGGTCATCAGCGAGTGATCGGCTGCGGCCCGTGACCGGATCGGCGCGGCCACCGTCCACAGAGAGCGGTCAGGGCCTCGTGGAGTACGGCCTGATCGTGGCGCTCATCGCCATCGTCACGCTCGTGGCGCTGCTTTTCCTGAGCAGCCAGATCAGCTCCATCCTGTCGGCCATCGCCGACCAGATCTGACGAAGGGCGGGGGATGCGGACGGTCAGGGTCGCCTGGGATCCCGCGGCGGAGCGCTTCACGGCCAGCGGCACGCACCCCGGCCAGACCATCAGCGTCAACGCACCACACGCGCCGGGCAGCGACCAGCCAGCCACGGGCTTCAGCGCCTCTGAGCTGATCCTCGCCGGCGTCGGCTCGTGTGCCGCCTGGGACATGGTGGAGATCCTGCGCAAGGGCCGGCAGGATGTCACCGGCGTCGATGTCCGCGTCGAGGGGACGCAGGATCCGGAGCGGCCGTGGCCCTACCGTTCCATCGTGCTGCACTTCTCCATCCAGGGGCGCGGCGTGAGCGAAAGAGCTGTCGAGCGGGCCATCGCGCTTTCCACGGGACGCTACTGCTCCGCCCTCGCGACGGTGCGCGGCGTGGCCGAGATCGGCACGAGCTTCGAGGTCCTCGCCGTGGACGACGCCGCGGCCTGACCGGCCTTCACTCCAGCAGGAGATCCACCCCTCGTCATGACCCTGTTCCAGCGCCTCGGTCAACGCTGCGCTCGCCAACGCTGGTGGGTCGTCGCGGTGTGGTCCGTGCTGGCCCTTGCCGCCTTGCCGCTGGCGCCCCAGGCTCCCGGTGCCCTGAGCCCTGGCGGCTTCTCCCTGGACGACCTGGAGGCGGCCCGCACGCGACAGACGCTGGAGTCGGAGATCGGCCTGCCGCCTTCGGCCCTGGTGATCGTGGTGCGCTCGGAGACAGACGTTCGCGCCGGCGACCCAGCGTTCGAGCTGGCGGTGGCCACTGCGCTGGCGGGGGTCGCGTCGGCGGAGCACGTCACCGGTGTGCTGCCCCACACGCTCGCGCCGAACCAGGTCAGCGAGGACGGGCGGACGGTCTATCACCTTGTCTCGCTGGACCTGCCACCTGACGCCTCGCCCGACGCCATCGTTCCAGTGGAGGAGGCCCTACGAGACGTTCCCGGCTACACCACATACCTGGCCGGCGGCCCTGCCTTCTACGGCGACATCCAGATCGTCAGCGAGCGCGACCTCCAGCGCAGCGAGCTGATCGGCCTGCCCCTGGCAGCCGTCGCGCTGTTGGTCGTCTTCGGCAGCGTCGTGGCGGCGGGAGTGCCCATCGTGGTGGGCGGCATCGCCGTGCTCATCGCGCTGGCCGTGATCTTCCTGGTCGCGTCGGTGACCCCGATGAGCATCTTCGTCCTGAATCTGGCCACGCTGCTGGGCTTCGGTCTGGGCGTGGACTACGCACTGCTGCTCTCCAGCCGCTTCCGCGAGGAGCTGGCACGCGGCAACGGTGGCCGGAGGCCCGACGGGACCACGGACCAGGCTGCCGTGGAGGCGGCCGTGGTGGCCACCGTGGGCACTGCCGGGCGGGCCGCCTTCTTCAGCGGTATCACGGTCCTGCTGGGCCTTATCGGGCTGATCCTGTTCGACTTCATGGTGCTGCGCTCGGTGGGCGTGGCGGGCGCCGTCGTGGTGGCCTTCGCGGTGGTCGCGGCGGTCACGTTATTGCCGGCGGTGCTGGCCATCATCGGGCCGCGCATCGACTCGCTTCGCCTGCCGCGACTGCGCCGGGCTCCGCCGGGGACGGAAGGCCAGCGCGGCGGCTCGGTCGATCTCACGGGTATGCCCGAGCCGGGCGGCTGGGCGCGCCTCGCCCGCTGGGTGATGGACCGACCGGTGCGGGTCTTCCTGCCCACCCTGGGACTGCTCATCGTCCTGGGCCTGCCTTTCCTGCACGTCCGCTTCAACGCGCCGGACGCCACCATCCTGCCGCCGGACGTGCCCTCCCGACAGGCCTACGACCTCCTGGTCAGCGAGTTCCAGGAGGGCGAGTTCGCGCCGCTCCTGCTCGCGGTGCGCACAGACGGGCCCGCAACCACGCCTGAGAACGTGGGCGCGCTGTTCGATTATTCCCGCCGTATCGCCGCGGACCAGCGTGTGGCACGCGTGGAGTCCATCGTGGACATCGATCCTCGGCTCCAGCGCGAGCAGTACCAGCTGATCCTCTCGGACGCTGGCGGCCCGGCCGACCGCTACGTGGCGGATCGGCTGACGCGGACGACGCGTGAGGACCTGACCACGTTCAGCGTCATCACCTGGTACGGCCCGAACCGGACGGAGGCGCGCGCCCTGGTCGACGACCTGCGGGATCCCGCTTCGGCGCTGGCGCCACCACCCGGCATCGAGGTGCTGGTCGGGGGCGGCGCAGCGGAGGTCAAGGACGTGGTCGATCGGATCGGTGCGGACTTCCCACGCAGCGCCCTGTTCATCCTCATCTCGACCTACCTGGTGCTCTTCCTGCTGCTCCGCTCGGTGATCCTGCCACTCAAGGCGCTGATCATCAACGCGCTCTCCATATTGGCCTCCTTCGGCGCGCTGGTCTGGATCTTCCAGGATGGCAACCTTTCGGCATTGCTCGGTTTCCAGCCGCTGGGCTTCGTGGAGACGACCCTGCCGGTGATCCTCTTCTGCGTGCTCTTCGGGCTGTCCATGGATTACGAGGTGTTCCTGCTCTCGCGCATGAAGGAGTCCTACGACCGCACCGGCGACAACCGCGAGGCCGTGGCCCAGGGCCTGGAGCGGAGTGGCCGGATCGTGACCAGCGCGGCGCTCATCGTGGTGGTGGTGGCCGGCTCATTCGCCTTCGCGGAGGTCGTGCTCATCAAGGCCGTTGGCCTGGGCGTGGCCATCGCCGTAGCCCTCGACGCGACAGTCGTACGGGCGCTCCTGGTGCCCTCCACGATGCGCTTGCTGGGCGACCGGAACTGGTGGATGCCGGCGCGGCTGCGCCGCTGGATCGGGACACGGCTGCCGGTCATCGAGGGCGCCGCCTTCCAGGCCATCGTCCTGTCCGTGGTGGCCGCGCTGCTCCTCGCGGCCTGCTCGCCGTCCGGCCGGCTGCTGGCCAACGAGCCGGTCGCCCCACCGCCGGTGCCGGTGCCCACGCCGGCCGCCAGTCGGGCGCCTGACCCGCGACCGGTGGTCCTGCCGCGCGACAACGGCAGCCACGATCGACTCACCGAGTGGTGGTACTACACCGGCCATCTGACCGCGGAAGACGGACGCAGCTTCGGCTTCGAGTACGTCATCTTCCGGGCCGAGCGCGGCGCCTTCCCCGTCGCCTGGGCCTCTCACCTGGCCGTCACGGACGAGGACGGCGACCGGTTCCTCTATGACCAGCGCAGTGAGATCGGTCCGCAGGTCGACCGATCCCGATCAGGCGGATCGGGCCAGGGCATCGATCCGCCCGTCCTCGACCTGGCGGTGCGGGGCGAGGTGGCGCCGGGCATCCCGGCCGCCGATGCCGTGCCCTGGACCATCACCGGCGGCGACGGTCACGACCGGCTCTCGGCTCGGGGGACGGCCAATGGCGACGCCTTCGGCCTTGATCTCGACCTGGACGACGGTG
The DNA here is from genome assembly GCA_013813905.1 of Chloroflexota bacterium. Taxonomy (GTDB): domain Bacteria; phylum Chloroflexota; class Limnocylindria; order Limnocylindrales; family CSP1-4; genus Palsa-1032. The sequence continues at coordinate 1,386 of JACCQX010000169.1, read as the reverse complement.
GCCGCCCGGTGGCGCTCCACGATCACGACGGCTATATCGACTTCGGCCCGGCCGGCGGCTCCTACTACTATTCCCGTACCAAGCTGGACGCCGCCGGCAGCTTGACCCTGGACGGGCAGGAGCTCGCTGTCGAGGGCACGGCCTGGTTCGACCACCAATGGGGCGACTTCATCGCCGTGGGCGCTGGCGGCTGGGACTGGTTCGCCGTCAACCTCGACGATGGCACCGACTTCACGCTCTCCCTGGTACGCGACGCTGAGGGCGGCTACCCGCTGGTGTACGGCACGCTGGTGCGAGCCGACGGTGAAGTGGAGCACCTGCCTCGCGAGGCGTTCGACGTGACCGTCACTGAGCACTGGACCTCAGAGCTGACGGGCGCGACGTACCCGGCCGGCTGGCGCATCGAGCTGCCCGACGAGGGCCTCGTGGTGGACCTCCTGCCCACCGTCGCGGCGCAGGAACTGGACACGCGCCCCACCACCGGCGTGGTCTACTGGGAGGGATCGCAGGTGGTCACGGCCACTCGCGACGGAGTGCCGCTCGGCGGGGAGGCCTACGTCGAACTCACCGGCTACGGCCCGGGACCGAGCAGCCAGGCGCCGTAGCGCGGCAAGATGACGGCGAGGTATGGGATGACGAGCGACGAGCGGTACGGGGTCACGGACCTGGAGGATCGTCCCGTGGTGAACCACGAGGTCGCGTCTGAAGCCGACGATCCCACTGAGTGGGACCTGGACACTGAGCCGTCCGGTCGCACGTTCGCGCCCGCAGCGGACGGGCCGGCACCGGGCGTGCGCTATGTCGAATTTCCGGTCCGGGCTGCTGCCTTCGCGTTGGACGCCGTGCTCCTGATCATCATCTCGGACTACGCTTTCCGCGCCGTCTATACCTTCATCTTCAGCGGGATCCTGGGGCCCACGTTGGCACAGGGCACGGGATCCGAGTCCTTGTACATCGTGGTCGTCTTTGCGCTGCTGGCGCTGATCGCTACGCAGGCTGTGGTGATCACCTATCTCATCCGGGTCTTCCGCGCCACGCCGGGACAGTTGGCCTTCGGGCTCTTCACGCTGTCACGCCGAGATGGCCGGGCGCTGAACCCGTCTGCAGCCTTCGTCCGATGGCTGGTGCTCTTCGCGCCCCTGCCGGTGCTGACCGTCGGGCCGGCGGTCGTTGCAGTCATCTCACAGATCCTGGCCTTTCTCGGACAAGCGCCCGCCGACTGGTCCGCGCTCGTCTCCACCCTGACACAGTTGGCACCGGTCGCTTGGTTCGTTGTGCTCATCGTCTCGGTGCTCCTCGACGAGCACGGCCGCGGGCTTCATGATCGGCTGAGCGGCGCCGTCGTGGTGCGCCGCGAGGGCCCTCCCAGCTGAGCAGCAGCTCCCC
>JACCQX010000166.1 GCA_013813905.1 Chloroflexota bacterium | reverse complement strand
GTCGCGGGACGAACGGCGCGACGCGGGAACGGAGCCCTGCCAGGGGCGAGCGCCTCACGGCACGCCCGAAGCGTTCTGGTGCCACATGGGGCGGAGCGTATCAGGCGAGATCACGGTGCTTCCTGGGATCAAGGTGGCGATCTGCTTGAGATGACCCGTTGATGTAATGCCCGACAGCGGAGGGGATGCGCGGCGGGGAGGCCGTGACCGTATGGTGAGCGTCATGGGAACCATCGTGCGATTTCTTCTCTTCCGCCTCCTGGGTGGGCGTCTCGCGCTGGCACTGGCGGCCATCGGCTTCCTGCGCTCACGTCGCCGCTCGTCCGCCACCTCGAACGCTGCGACGCGTCGCTGATCGCGCTCGCTGATCGCCCGTCGCCTGGTCGTCGGTCGCTCAGCGCTCTTCGGTCGAGCGGTAGACCTCCAGCGTAGCCGCCGCGATGCGCTCCCAGCCGAACTCGTCCAACCGTGCCCGGTTATGGGCACCCATGGCCTCGAGGTCCGACTCGAGTGCCCGTCGCAGGGCATCGGGCAACCCGTCGGGATCGCCGGCCTCGTACAGGATGGCGCCCGCCTCGTCCAGCGTCTGCCCGATGCAGCCGCGCCGTGGCGCGATGATGGCTCGTCCGAAGGTCATGGCCAGCAGCACAGAGCCCGAGGTGAAGATCTCCCGGTAGGGGAGGGCGACGGCGTCGGCGGCGTTGAGGTAGAGCTGCAGGTCGTCGTCAGGTACGAAGCCCAGCTTCAGGACGATGCGCGGGTCAGCCCTGGCGAGGTCGGTGATCTCCCCGGCGAAACCGTCGCTGCCCGGCTGGCCGGCCACCAGCAGACGCAGGTCCTCGCCTCGTAGCCTGCGGAAGGCCATGACCAGCTCGCGGACGCCCTTGTAGGGCCGCACCCAGCCGACGAAGGCGAGGATGCGATCATCGGCGGACAGAGCCAGCCGCTGGCGGGCCGCTCCACGGTCCACGTCATCGCGGTAGGCGTGCAGGTAATGCCCGTGAGGGATGATCCGCACTCGACGGGCCATGGCCGCGGGCAGCTCCAGGGCTGCCAGGAGCGCGTCGCGGGCAGCCTCGCAATGGACGATGACGGCCGCGCTCACTCGGAAGAGTTCGCGGTTGAAGCGCACCTCGCGCGGATCCACCGGCCGGTCGTGGCGCGACAGGTCATGCACGGTCCATACGATGCGCACACCCAGGCGGTGAAGCAGCCGAAGCTCTGTGATCGTCCGCGTCGCCTTGAGGCGGCTGACGTTCGAACGGCCGCCGCTGATGTAGGGCTCGGTCCAATGGACATGCAGCACGTCGGGACGCCCCTGCGCACGAACTGCCTGGAGTACCGGCAGAAGCCGGCGCCGCGCGGTCGGTTGGGCGGTCACGGTCACACCGAGGGACCGCAGGCCCTCCGCCAGCTCACGCTGATAGGCGTTGGCGGCCGTGTAGTCGGGCAGGAACAGCACCCTCACGGACGGGCATGCTAGCAGTCAGCGTCCGCGGCAGGACACGGAGCTTCGCCACGGCAGGACACGGAGCCGAACGAGCCCCGCAGGAGCCGGATCGGCCGCGCCCCTAGACTGACCGGCATGTCTCCAGTTCGCCGTTGAGCGGCCCCATCTCGCCCTTCGATGAGCCGGGCTGGGTCGCCGGACCACCGCCATCGGCTGGCTGGACTTCGAGCGGCCGGTTCGCTGCCGCCGTGATCGCGGCACTGCTGATCGTCTCGGCGGTGCTGGCTTTCGTGCTGGTGCCCCGGGATGTGGCGCCCGCAGTTGGTGCCGACCGGCCGGACGAGGTCGACGCGGTCATCGCGGGCTCGGCCCCCCTGAGCTGGGACCCCCAACTGGCCGGTGACGCCGCTTCGGCAGCGACGCTCGCGCAGGTCTACGAGGGGCTGACCGCCTTCGACGCGCAGAGCCAGGTCCAGCCCGCGCTGGCTCGCGCCTGGTCGATCGAGGACGATGGCCGTCGCCTCGTGTTCCAGCTACGGCCGGGCATCACCTTCAGCGATGGAACGCCCGTCACGGGCGCCGACGTGGTGGCCTCCTGGCTGCGCCTGATAGACCCGCAGCGACCGAGCCCGCTGGCCAGCCTGCTCAGCGACGTGGTCGGCGCGAACGAGTACCTCGCGGGCGAAGGGTCCGCCGGCGAGGTGGGCCTGCGCGCCGAAGGCGATCGCGTCATCGTCGACTTCCGTCGTCCTGCGGCCTACTTCCTGGCGGCCACCGCGTCACCGTCCCTGGCGGTCATGCCGGCGGCGCGTGCCGGCGACCGACCCGCTGCCGACCTCCCTGCGGACATGGTCGTGTCGGGCGCCTACATCCCGGTGGAGCAGACCGCCACCGCCATCCGCCTGGAGGCCAACGAGCGCTACTGGGCAGGCGCTCCCGCCCTGGGCGTGATCGAGCTTCTCACGGACCTGGAGGGCCAGAGCCCGGTGGCGTCGTTCGAGGCCGGGCGCGTCGATCACACGGGCGTCGGCTCCCTGGATGCCTCCTGGATCCGCTACGACCCCGAGCTCGGTCCGCAACTGCGCCACAGCGACGCGTTCTCCGTGGACTACTTCGGGTTCGATACGACGGAGCCTCCCTTCGACGACCGGCTGGTGCGCCGGGCCTTCGCCCTGGCGGTCGATTGGGATCGTCTCGTCCGGCTGACCGAGCCCGGCACCGAACCGGCCACGTCGCTGGTCCCGGCCGGGGTGCCCGGACGCAGCGAAGCGGACTTCACCCCGCGCCACGACCCGTCGGCGGCGCGAGCGGCCCTGGCCGAGGCCGGGTTCCCCGAAGGTCGCGACTTTCCGGCGGTGACCCTGACCACATCCGGCTCCTCGTCTGACGAGGCCGTGGCGGCCGAGCTGGAGGCTGTCCTGGGCGTCGAGATAGAGGTCGAGCTGCGGCCCTTCGGTCAGTACCTGAGCGTGCTGGACCGCGACCCGCCCCAGTTCTGGGCGCTCTCCTGGATCGCCGACTACCCGCATCCACATGACTTCCTGGGCCTGCTGCTGGGAAGCGGCTCAAGCAGCAACCAGGGCGGCTGGAGCGATCCGGAGTTCGACGCCTTCGTGGCTGACGCCGCGAGCACGGACGATGCCGCAGAGCAGGAGCGACTGTACGCGGAGGCGCAGCGCATCGTGCAGGAGGAAGCCCCCCTCATCCCGGTGTCCTACGGTGAGCGCTGGTCCCTCAGCCGTGAGGGTCTGCTGGGCGCCGGCGGATCGGGGGTCGGGTTCCTGCGTCTGGCCGGCCTGGCCTGGGCGGACGGCTCATGAACCGGCCAGCGGGCAGGAGAGGCGTCACGAGGCTGATCATCCTCTCGGTGACGCTCCTCGCGGGAGTCCTCGCAGCGACACCGGTCCGCGCCGCCGACGTGAGCTTCGAGGCTCCCAGCGCGGTCGCACGCCTAGGCGAGCCGCTCGAGTTCCGGACGACGCTGCGCAGCGATGTCGCACCCGATCGCGTCGAGCTCCTCAGCAGCTTGCCGACAGGTGGCGCCTCGTCCGTGGAGATCGCCGAACTGTCCGAGCGCGGCGGGGACAGCTACGAGGCGAGCGTGGCCGAGACTGGGCACGCCGTGCCCAACACCACGCTGCGCTACCGCTTCCGGGCGGTCATGCCGGACGGCACGTCCGTGCTGGGGCCGGAGGCGACGGCCACCGTGGTCGATCCGAGCTTCGAGTGGCGGACGCTGGAGGGCTCCATCGTCCGCCTGCATTGGTACGAGGGCGACGAGGGCTTCGCCCGCCGCGCGCTGGAGATCGGCGAGAGCGCCATCGCGCGCGCTTCGGAGCTGCTGGGTGTCGCGGAGACAGAGCCGCTCGACTTCTTCATCTACGCCTCCGAGCCTGCCATGCGTGCCGCGTTGGGCCCCGGCACGCGCGAGAACGTGGGTGGCCAGGCCAACGCCTCGCTGCGCCCCATGTTCGGCCTCATCGAGCCTTCGGATATCGGCTCCGACTGGGTCGACGTGCTGGTCGAGCACGAGCTCACGCATCTGGTCTTCGATACCGCCGTGCGCAACGCGTATCACGATCCGCCGCGCTGGCTCAACGAGGGCGTGGCGGTCTATCTGTCCGAGGGCCTCTCGCTGGGAGACAGCAGCAGTGTCAGGGCCGCCGCGGAACGGGGCGCGATCATCCCCTTGGATGCCCTGGGCGGCCTCTTTCCCACCACGCGTGACCGCTTCAACCTGGCCTACGCGGAGAGCGTCTCGGCGGTGTCGTTCTTCATCGAGACGTACGGCGAGGACCGGCTGGTGGAGCTGATCCGCTCCTACGCCGGCGGCGTCACAGATGACGAGGCCTTCACCATTGCCACGGGTGCCGATCTGGCCGCCTTCGATGAGGCCTGGCTGGCGTCCCTGGGCGCGGAGGTCCCGCCGCCGTTCGGGCCCCGGCCGGCCCCGCCCGGGCCACTCCCGCCTGACTGGACCGCGGGCACGGGTGACCCCGTTGCTGCACCGACCGGCTCGGTCTCGCCAGGGTCGGGCGAGCCGGCCGAACCGGCCGAGTCGAGCGAGCCGGCCGAGCCGGGGAGCACCTCCGGCCCGAGGCCCCGACCGTCGCCGTCCCAGGGCGCGGGCGCGTGCGGCGGCAACAGCGACGTCCGCCCGCTGCTCCTGGCGGGCGGGTCGGCCGTCGTCGGCCTCTTGATCGTCGGCCTGCTGTTCGTGTCTCGAAGACGGCGCGGGGTTTGACCCGGCAGCTGCTCTGCTACCCTGCCGCCCCATGCGAGACCTCAGCCGTCCGACGGAGCCCGTCGGGTCCGCGGTCATGGACGTGCGGCTGGGCGATCGCCTGGAGCTGCGCAAGCCTCACGCCTGCGGCGGGCGCGAGTGGCGAGTGGTGCGCCTGGGAGCTGATATCGGCTTGACCTGTCAGACCTGCGCCCGCCGCGT
>JACCQX010000163.1 GCA_013813905.1 Chloroflexota bacterium | reverse complement strand
CTGGGCGATGTGGCCACGGACCGTGGCCGGCTACGCTCGCCGGTCGCCGCACTCGCGGAGCAGGTGTGGAGCCTCGCGGCCGAGCCCGCCGGCTACCATCTCGCAGGAGTCGTGGCCGACCACGTGGCGGCGGGCCGCAAGCTCACCCGACTGTGGGGCGCGAAGGCTGGCCGCGCGACCGTCACGGATCGGTTGCTGGTCCTCGGCGCCACCGAGGCGGGCCGTCGCCGGGCGCTGGCGGGATCCGCCACGCCGGTCGACTGGAGTCACCCGGCGCGCCCGAAGGTGCCCCTACCCGCGGCTATACTCCCGGCCTATGCGACAGATGTATCACCCGGACGATCTGGCCTCGATGGATCCGCTGGTCCTCATGAAGAACCTGGACCACGCCCGGATGACCAGCCGACGGCTCTCCTACGTGCTCCAGCAGCAGCTGCACCTGTACGTGCCGGAGGCCAACCAGGTGCGTGAGGAGATCGACCGCTACGTCGAAGCTGAGCGCCAGATCGAGTCCGAGCTCGCCCGGCGGCGTATCCGCGCCTGATCAGCCGGCGAGAGCCACCCGGATGACAGGGCCGCGCGCGCCGCGCTCCTCATCCACGATGCGCTGGGTCATCGCGGCCAGCCGCGGCATCTCCGTCAGCGCGAAGCTGATGCCGAACGTCGCCAGCGACTCGTAGTCCAGGCCCCGATAGGACCCGCGTGCGGCCGTGGCACACATCTCGTCGTATAGCTCCGGCCAGCTCACGCCACTGCGCCGGTAACAGAAGCGGACGAACTCGAGCGCCTCCGGGGAGGCAGGCGGACCCTCCACCACGGGCACCGCGACGGCCTCGCGGGCGGCTGGGACCTCGGTGCTCATCACGGGAACGGCCGTCCTGCGGCCTCTGCGTTCGATCGACACCCTCTCCTCACCAATCCCGGGCGCGGGCATACACGGCACGCCGGCTCCCGAAAACATGTAGCACCGCCGCTCCCTGGGAAGCGCGACGGTGCCTTCCAAGGCCGTGACCCCGGCGTCGATCCCTCGTTGCGGTTGGAGCGCCTTGTCCGGCCGGTCCCCTCCATCGTAGGTCGCCCTGCGTCGCGACGGAAGGACCTTAGTCCACCAACTTGTCCACCGACTTTTCCACACGCTCGACGCCCAGTCCGGAAGCTCGTCCGGTGATCCATCGGCAACCATCGTCCAGCTCGAGTCCGACGAAGGGGTCGTCCGCCAGAAGCAGGTTGCCGTCCAGATCGACCCAGTCGGCCAGGCCCGCCACGGCGGCGCCGGCCGCGATGCCCACGCTCGTTTCCTCCATGCAGCCGAGCATCAGCTTGAAACCAAGCTCGCGTGCTCGGCGCAACGTGCGCATGGCCGGGCCTACGCCACCGCACTTCATGAGCTTCACGTTGATGCCCGCCACGACTCCCACCAGCGCTTCGAGATCGGCTTCCGTCTCGCAACTCTCATCGGCCACGATGGGCAGGGGGCTTCGCTCCTGGAGCCAGCGCAGGCGGGGCAGCGCGCGAGCTGGGAACGGTTGCTCGATCAACTCCACGCCCAGGCGTTGCAGCTCTGGCAGCAGCCGCAAGGCGGCCTCCGGATCCCAGCCCGTGTTGGCATCGACCCGGATGGGGCCGTCGTACACCTGGCGGACCTGCTCCAGCGTGTCCAGGTCGGACGGGCCGCCCAGCTTGATCTTGAGCGCCGGGAAGTGGCTCGCTCGGGCGGCGCGAGCAGCGACCGTGGCGGGCTCGTCCAGGCCGATGGAGAAGTCGGTCGGGGGTCCCTGCGCGGGCGTCTCCAGCAGCTCGGTGAGCGGCAGTCCCAGGCCGCGTGCCACGAGGTCGTGCAGCGCGATGTCGAGACCGGCCTTGGCCGCGCCGTGCCGTCCCACCACCACGTCCATCGCCTCGGTGGCGCGCGACAGCCAGGCACGCGCGTGGGGCGCGTTGGCCGGCGGATCGCCCAACTGCCCGAGGGCCTCCGCCAGCAGCGGCACGATGGCGCCGACCGTGCCTGTGGTCTCGCCGTAGTAGGCCACGGGATAGGCCTCGCCGAGCCCGCGCAGGCCGGCCAGGTCGATTCCCGTGATGACCGTCGTAGCGACCTGGTCCGGCTCGCGTCGGGCGATGCGAAAGGGGTCGCGCAGCGGGAGACGCAGGACCTCGGTGGTGACGTTCACGGTCGTCCCTCCATCAGGGCAGCGCCGCCCGCAGCGCATCGAGCAGCCGCTCGGCACCGTAGCGGATGGGGTCGTCCGTGGGCAGCCCCGTCTCCGCCGTAACACGATCGATCTCCGCACGGGCGGCTGACTCGGTTAGGAGGTGCGTGTCCAGGGCGATGGCCAGGACTCGCGACGGACGCACGAGTCCTGCCACCTGCTCATGGACGTTGATGGTCTCGGTCAGCGACTTGATGGGCGAGCCCCTCCCCTCCCAGCCGTGATGCTCCGCGCGGCCGGGCTGGTGCACGAGCACCATGCCGTGCGGCGTGGAGCCGTGAATCAGGCCCAGCGTCACGGAGGAGTACGCAGGGTGATCGAGGCTGCCCTGGCCCTCCACGAAGATCCAATCGCCCATGCCCTCCGCGCGCTCCACCAACCACTCCACGGTGCCCGCCAGGAAGTCGCTGACCAGGCGGTCAACGGCCGCACCCCAACCCTCGATCATGATGCCGGTCTGCCCCGTGGCCACGAAGACTGCCGGTAGCCCGGCGGCCACGGCCGAGCGGCGCAGCTCCAGGGAGACGCTCATCTTGCCGATGGCGCAGTCCGTGCCCACGGTGAGCACGACACGGGTCCCCGGGCGGTGCTCGCGGCGCCGTGATACGTCCCGGAAGTCGGGTGGCCGGCGGTGGTCGACCAGCTGCACGCCCCGCCGTTCCGCCGCGGCGACGAACTCCGCATCGTCACCTACGAACTCGTGCAGGCCGGACACGATGTCCAGCCCTGCCTCGATGGCAGCCAGGATGGTCCGCCGCCAGTCGGGCGGGATGCGCCCACCCTGCGGCGCGATGCCGATGAGCAGCGCGCTCGGCCGGCGGGGCAGTGC
>JACCQX010000145.1 GCA_013813905.1 Chloroflexota bacterium | reverse complement strand
TGGATCTGCGCGCGGGAGTCGCCCGCTTCGATGCATCGACCGGCCTTGCCAGACTGAGCAGGTTCCCCTTCGCCCTGCTGACCTGGGTGGGGTCGGACGGCTTTCCCATGAGCGCCGCCGTGACGCTCGACTCCATCGATCCGGCTGCGGGCAGCGCTTCCTTCGCGGCGCCGGCCGGCCTGGAGCTCCCCACCGACTCGGAGGTCAGCCTGACCGGCAGCCACATCCGTCCGCAGCCGGGCGTGGGCTACGACGAGCGCCGTCACGTGACCGTCTGGGGCCGCGCCACGGCCGCTGGCGAGGGACGCCTCGCCTTTCGAGGCGACAACGCCTGGGGCTGGGACGAGGCGGACATCCCATTTCCCGAGTACCTCGAGCGAACGGTGGGGCAATCCCAGCGCTACCTCGAGAGCGTTTCGCGGGAGACGGGCCGCTCCATCCGCCCACGACTGTCCCGCGGCTGGCTGTTCCTGCGCGCCACGCGTCTGCCCTTCCTGAGCGCAACGCTCATCCCGGTGGCCATCGGGCTGGCCATCGCCGCCGCGAACGGGTTCTTCGACCCGCTCACGGCCATCCTCACGGTCATCGGTGCGGCCGCCGTGCACCTCGGTCTCAACGTGGCCAACGACATCTTCGACACGCGCCTCGGTGCCGACGACACCAACGTCAACCCGACCAAGTACAGCGGCGGCTCACGCGTCATCCAGTACGGCCTTGTGTCGCTGGGCGGCATGGAGCGGATGAGCCTCGCCTTCTACGCCGTGGCCATGGTCATCGGCCTGGTCCTGCTGGCCCTCCGGCCGTCGGCGGCGCTGCTGGCCATCGGCATCTCGGGCATCATCCTGAGCGTCGGCTACACGGCACCGCCGCTGAAGCTGGTCTACCGCGGCCTGGGCGAGATCACCACCGCCATCGGCTTCGGACCGTTGATGCTGCTGGGTGCGTATGTCGTGCAATCGGGCGGATCGATCGAGCCCGCAGCCGTGGTGGCCTCCCTGCCGGTGGCCATCCTGGTGGCGCTGATCCTCTACGTGAACGAAGTCCCGGATCGTCCCGGCGACGCGCGAGCCGGCAAGCGCACGCTGGTGGTGCGACTGCCTCAGCGCACGGTCATCACGATCTATGACGCGGCGGCGGCGGCGGCCTTCGCCATCATCGTGGCCGGTGTGGTGCTCCGACTGCTGCCGCTTCCGGCGCTCCTGGCGCTGTTGGCCATCCCGCTGGCGCTGCGCGTGCACCAGGGCCTGGAGACCTACTACGACCAGCCCTACGGCCTGATGGCCGTGATGGCCACCAACATCCGGCTGCATCTCGTGGTGGGCGCGGTCCTGCTGGGCGCCTACCTCGCGGTCCTGCTGGTCCAGGCGCTGGCGCCAGGGCGGTCGCTTTTCCTGCAGTGACGGAGTGGCGACGCGACCGCCACGTCGTCAGCGACGACGCGGATCGCCTGGACGTGGCCATGATCTCCCGCTTCCTGGCCGACGAGTCGTACTGGGCAGAGGGCCGGCCGCGCGACCTGGTCGAGCGCTCGATCGCCAACTCCCTGAATCTGGGCCTGTACGAGGATGACCGGCAACTGGGCTTCGCCCGCGTCGTCACCGACCGCGCCACTTTCGCTTGGATCTGCGACGTCTTGATCCTGTCCGAAGCGCGCGGCAAGGGCCTGGGAACGTGGCTGATGGAGTGCGTGATCGACCATCCGGACCTGCACGGTCTGCGCCGCTTCATGCTGGTTACGCGCGACGCGCATGAGGTGTACCGGCGCGTCGGCTTCACCGAGCTACCCTACCCCTCGAGGATCATGGTGCGCCAGGATCGAAGTACCTCCGGCTGATCCGTTCGCTGGGCCCTTGGGTCGTATGCTCCCGGGATGAATGAGCGCACCGACATGCCGATCTGGGAACGCCGCTACCGCGCCGCCACCGCCTCCCTGCCCGACTGGTCCCCGCTGGCACCGGAGCGGACCGTCTACGCCAGCAACGAGAGCGGCACCTGGCAGATCCACTGTCGGGACCTCACGACAGGCAACGGTCGGCAGGTGACCGACAGCCCGGTCGGGGTGACGGTCGGCGCTCCGACGCTCGATGGCAGCGGTGTGCTCTGGTTCTCTGACGAGACCGGAGATGAGTCGGGTCGCTGGTACCGTGCGCCATTCGAGGGCGGTGAGGCGCAGCCATTCCTGGAAGGCGTGCCGCATGGCTGGAACGAGGGACTGGCGCAGGCTGGTGGAGTCGTTGCGGCGGGGATCAGCGACCGGGACGGCTTCGCGATCTACGTCTCACATGACGGCGAGCCGGCCCGCGAGCTCGTGCGCAGCCATGAATCCCTGAGGGTGGCCGGCGAGGACGACGGCTTCAGCCGAGCCGGCCTCTCCTCCGACGGAGCGCTTCTCTGTCTTGAGGACAGCGCAGCGGGCGGGCTACTGCATCCGACGCTGCGGGTGATCGACGCGCAGAGCGGGGCTGCCGTGGCCACGCTGCGCGACGAGGGTATGGCCCTCAACGCTGCGGCCTGGTCGCCGCTGCCGGGCGATCAGCGGCTGGCCATCATCGACGAGCTGGAGGGTGACGAGCGTCCGGCCATCTGGGAGCCGCGCACCGGAGCGCGGCAGCGGCTGGAGGTCGATCTTCCGGGCGCACTCACCGTGTCGGGCTGGTATCCCGACGGTGAGGCGCTCCTGCTGAACCACCTCGAGGAAGGACGCCATCGCCTCTACCGCTTCGAGCTGACCAGTGGCACCTTGTCGCCCATCGACCATCCCGTGGGCTCGATCGCCTGGGGCGCCCGTGTCCGCCCGAACGGTGACGTCTGGTACCGGCTGTCGCAAGGCCACCGAGAGCCCCAGGTGCTCGCGGCAGGCGGCGAAGAGGTCCTCCGGGCCGCCGTCGAACCGGCGCCGCCGGGCCGCCCGTATGTCTCCTGGCGGTTCGACAATGGGCGTGGCCAGAGCGTGCACGGTTTCTACGCCGCACCAGAGGGCGACGGGCCGTTCCCGGTGCTGATGCTCGTCCATGGTGGACCCACCTCACTGGACCTGGACCGCTACTACCCGGAGGCGCAGGCCTACGTCGACGCTGGCTTCGTGGTGGGCATGGTCAACTACCGCGGCTCCACCGGCTACGGGCGCGAGTGGCGCGATATCCTGACCGGCGACATCGGTGGCCCGGAGCTGGAGGACGTCAATGCGGGACTGCGCGACCTCATCGAGCGCGGGATGGCGGATCCGTCCCGCGCGGTCGTCGGCGGCTGGTCCTGGGGCGGCTACGTCACGCTGATGGAGCTGGGCAAGCATCCCGACCTGTGGTTGTGCGGCGTGGCCGGCGTGCCGGTGGGCGACTACGAGCTCGGCTATGAGGATCTGTCGCCGCTGCTCCAGGCATACGACCGCGCCCTGCTCGGGGGCACGCCCGCCGAGGTGCCCGAGCTGATGCGCGATCGCAACCCGATCAACCACGCCGACAAGGTCTGCGCTCCGGTGCTCTTCCTCATCGGCGAGAACGACAGCCGCTGCCCGTACCGCCAGGCGATGGCTTACGTGGAGCGACTGGCGGCCCGTGATCACCCCCACGAGCTGTACGTGTTCGGCACCGGTCATGGCTCGAACGACCTCGACGAGAAGGTCCGCCAGCAGCGCGTGATCCTCGAGTTCCTGGAGCGTCACGTGCCGGGACTTGCATCGTCCAGGGCATAGAGAGAGGCCCGGCTGCCTAGCGGGACCTCTCCTGTAGATCTCGTCGGGCCGGTGCCATCGCCCGGCCGCCGGATCAGACCTCCTTGTACTCGCCCTCCACGGCCTCTTCGGCCTCCGGCGCAGCGTCGCCCGCGGCGCCTTCGGTCGACTCGGATGAGCCCGCCTCAGACCCGTTCTGCGAGCCGTCTCCAGATGGGGACGACGCCTGGTAGGCCGCCGTGCTCACGCGCTGGAGCACCTCCGCCAGCTCTTGCGTGGTGCGTGTCACCGCCGCGGTGTCATCGCCCTTGAGCGCCTCACGGACGGCATCCACCTTCCGCTCGACCTCAGCCCGGTCCTCGGCCGAGACCTTGTCGCCCAGGTCGCGCAGCGTGCGCTCCGCCTGGAAGGCCAGGGCGTCGGCCTGGTTGCGTGTCTCGACCGATTCGCGGCGCTGCTTGTCCTCGACCTCATGCTCCTGCGCGTCGCGGACCATGCGGTCCACGTCGTCCTTGGAGAGCATCGAGGAGGCCGTGATGCGCACGGTCTGCTCGCGGCTGGTGGCCCGGTCCTTGGCCCGGACATCCAGGATGCCGTTAGCGTCGATGTCGAAGGTCACCTCAACCTGGGGAACGCCACGTGGCGCCGGCGGGATGCCATCCAGGATGAAGCGTCCCAGGGTCTTGTTGTCGCCGGCCATGTCGCGCTCGCCCTGGAGCACGTGGATCTCGACCTGCGGCTGCGAGTCGCTGGCCGTGGAGAAGACCTGGCTCTTAGAGGTGGGGATGGTCGTGTTGCGATCGATCAGGCGGGTCATGACGCCACCGAGCGTCTCGATGCCCAGCGACAGCGGCGTCACGTCCAGCAGCAGCACGTCCTTGACGTCGCCGGCCAGGACACCGGCCTGGATGGCCGCGCCGATGGCCACGACCTCGTCCGGGTTGACGCCCTTGTGCGGCTCCTTGCCGCCGAACATCTGCTTGACCGCCTCGACCGCAGCCGGCATGCGTGTCATGCCGCCGACCAAGATGACCTCATCGATGGCCGTGGCCTGGAGCCCGGCGTCCTTGAGAGCGGCCTGCACGGGTCCCTTGGTCTTGTCGATGAGATCGGCCACCAGGTCCTCGAGCTTGGCCCGCGAGAGGCCGATGACGAGGTGCTTGGGACCGGTCTGGTCGGCCGTGATGTAAGGCAGGTTGATCTCGGTCTGGCTGGCAGAGGAAAGCTCGATCTTGGCCTTCTCCGCGGCTTCCTTGAGGCGCTGGAGCGCCTGCTGGTCCTTGGACAGGTCGATGCCCTGATCCTTCTTGAACTCGACCAGCAGCCAGTCGATGATGCGCTGGTCGAAGTCGTCGCCGCCGAGTTGCGTGTCGCCGTTGGTGGCCTTGACCTCGAAGACGCCGTCGCCCAGCTCCAGGATGGAGAT
>JACCQX010000144.1 GCA_013813905.1 Chloroflexota bacterium | reverse complement strand
GAGCGGCTCGGCGACTCGCCCCGCATGAGCTCCGATGGAGGTCCTTTCTGATGTGGCAGATCTACGCACAACTGGCGCGCGACATCATGGACGAGCGGCAGCGCGAAGCCGACGCTCGACTTCGAGCCGGGCGTCCCGTCTTCAAGGCGCGACCCCATCCCGGTAGCACGCCTAGGCATCGGCTGGGACGTGCCGCAGGTCGGGCAGCCGAGCGCTGATCCCTCGTTACCGTCCAGGCCCGCTCCGAAGGGAGCGGGCCTTTCTCCGCGTTCGGGGACCGTTGGGCTAGGCTTCCCCAGCCCTGACCAAGCACGGAGATGACGATGCCCGCTCAGTCCCTCAAGCTCGGCGCGAACTGCTGGAACCAGTACACCGACTGGCCCGCTTTCCTGGCTGCCCAGGTGCGCGCGGATTCGCTCGGCTACGACTCGATCTGGACCTGGGATCATCTCTACCCCATCGTCGGCTCCGATGACGGCCCCATCCTCGAAGGCTACCTGGCGATGGCCGCCGTGGCCATGGCCACCAAAAGCGCGACCTTGGGCCTGATGGTCGGTGCCAACACCTTCCGCGATCCGGCTCTCGTGGCCAAGATGGTCACCACCCTCGATCACATCAGTGGGGGCCGGGCCGTGCTGGGCATCGGTGCGGCGTGGTTCGAGAACGAGCACGAAGCCTACGGCATCGAGTACGGATCGGGACCGCCCGAACGGCTGCGCTGGCTGGCTGAGGCTCTGCCCATCATGCGCGGGATGCTTCACGGTGAGGAGCCTAGCGCGGAAGGGCCTCGATACTCCGCCAAGGCCGTCCGCAACGATCCGCCGCCCCTCCAGGATCTGTTGCCCATCCTCATCGGCGGCGGCGGCGAGAAGGTCACCCTGCGGCTGGTGGCCCGCTACGGCGATGCTTGCAACGTGGGCGGCGGGCTGGACAATGTCCGACGCAAGGAGCGGATCTTGCGCGAGCACTGCGAGGCGGTCGGTCGCGATGAGGCCGAGATCGAGCGGACCGTGGGCATGGGCACCGTCGTGATCCGCGATTCTCGCGAGGAAGCACAACGGGTCCAGCGCCAGATCGCCGAGCGCAACGGCAAGGCTGACCCGTGGAAGGACCAGCCGGTCGGAACGCCGGAAGACGTCGCAGAGCGGCTCGCGCCGTTCCTCGAGATAGGTTACCGGCACTTGATCTGTGGCTTTCCTTCCCCGTACGACGAGGAGTCCATGACCCGGCTGGCGACCGAGGTGCGGGGGATGCTCGAAGCACACGAGTAGGCCGCTGTGGATAAGTCCGCGGTAAGGGCTTTGCCCTAATCTCCCGCCAACGTCCGCCGAACGCCCGAAGTGCCCCGGGCCTCGACGGACGTTCTCTGTCGCCGTCGCACGCTCCGCCGCTGTCTCCGCCGCTGCCCGCCGCCTTCCCGGAGTCGCACTATGGACCCTCTTCCAGCCGAGTGGCGGACGTTCGGCGAGCATCCCACCGGAGCCGCGCGCAGCACTGGACCGCGGGCGGAAGGCGCGGGCGTTCCTCCCGAGACGACCGGAGCCGGGGGCCATCGGTTCGCCGCCATCGCTCTGTTCCTGGCCGGCGTGGCCGGTCTGTCGGGCATCGCCGTCGTGGCCTGGGCGTCCCAGCCGGCAGAGGTCCTCATCGGCGGCTCGGAGGTTGCCGTATCGGGGATCGACACGGGTCCGGGATCGCTCGGCGCAGGGTCCGGCGGTGCTCCCGGGTCGATCGGCGGGGCGAACCTGGCGGCCTCGCCGGGGGCTGCTGTCCCTTCTGCCATGACGGCCGACGTGGTGGTGGACGTAGAGGGAGCGGTGATGGTCCCGGGTCTGCAGCGCCTGGCACCCGGCACGCGTGTCGGGGACGCCATCGCAGCGGCCGGTGGCTTCTCGCCCAGGGTCGACGCGGCAGCCGCTGCCGCGGTTCTCAACCTGGCGGAGCCGCTCAGCGACGGTATCAAGATCCACGTCCCCGCCCGCGGCGCGACACCTGTGCCTGCGGCCGCGGGCAACGGCAGCGTCACGGGGCCCAGCACGACTCCCCCGGCCGCGCCGGCGCCGAGCGCAGTGACCGCGGGCCTCATCGATCTGAACCTGGCGGACAGCACCCTGCTCGACACGCTGCCTGGTATCGGCCCCGTCACAGCCGCGGCGATCATCGCTGCCCGGACCGCCGCACCTTTCACCAGCGTGGAGGAGCTCCGCACCCGAGGCGTGGTGGGACCAGCGACGTACGAGGGTATCCGCGCTCTTGTAACGGTGGGCGGCTGACGGAGGCTGCTGATGCCCCGTGCGGCTTGGCTGGCCGTCGGCGGCGTGACCGCCGGAGTCTGCGCCCCGTTCCTGTCGGCGACACCCGGCATCGGCTTGGGTCTGGCGGCCTGCCTCTTGGTCATCGCTGCGGCTCTGGTCATGGCCGGCCATCAGCGGCCGGCGCCCACGAGGCCGTCATGGGCGGCTGCCGTCGCCGCCGCCATCGGGGCCGCCATCGTCGTGGCGCGACTCGCTCTGGGCGCGTACCTGAGCCCGACTGGTCCGGCTGGCGCGCCGCCCTTCGATGAGCGAGCCTGGCAAGCGGATGTCCTCACCGTCGGGTCCACGGCGGAAGGCATGCAGCGGGCCATGCTGGCCGCGTCCGATGGCAGCGGCTCCAACTGGCGCGTCTATGCCTGGCTGCCGCGCTATCCACCGTACGTTCCCACGGACCGCATCGCCTTCTCGGCGCGACTCGAGCCCGCCCCTCAGGACGAAGGGTTCGGGGAGTTCCTCGCACGCAGTGGTGCCGTGGCGACGGTGCGCCTGAGGTCGGCCGAGCGCTTGCCCTCCACGGGACCCATCGCCGAGTGGGAGGGCCTGCGGCGGGGCGGCGGGGACCTTCTGGCACGGGCGCTGCCGGCACCGCAGGCGGGACTTGCCGCGGGCATCCTCATCGGGCTGCGCGACCAGGTCGACCGGACCGTGGCGGCCGACTTCGTGACCTCCGGGCTCAGTCATGTGGTGGCCATCAGCGGCTGGAACATCGCCCTGGTCGGAGCAGTGATGGTGGCCCTATTGCGCTGGCTGCCGCGGCGCCAACGAACGATCGCCGTGCTGCTCGCCATCGGCGCGTACACCTTGCTCGCCGGCGCATCGCCCAGCGTCGTGCGCGCTGCCGCCATGGGCTCGATCTGCCTCCTCGCGGGCGAGTCGGGCAGACGTGGCGGAGCGGCAGGTGCGCTTGGGCTGGCGGCCTTCGGCATGATCGTGGCCGATCCCGCCATCGTGGAGGACGTGGGCTTCCGGCTGTCCGTGGCGGCCACCGCCGGCTTGCTGGCCTGGGGCACGCCTCTGACCGCGTGGTTGCGCGATCGCCTGCCGTCTCGGGTGCCCGGCTGGCTGGTCGAGTCGCTCGGTGTCTCGCTGGCTGCTCAGGCCGCCACATTGCCGCTGGTGCTGCTGCACTTCGGCCGGGTCTCCCTCGTGGCGCCCCTGGCCAACCTGGTGGTGGCGCCTATCATCGCGCCGGTCATGCTGGCCTGCCTGCTGGGCATGATCGCTGGCCTCCTGGTGACCCTGGGGTTGCCCGCACTGTTCGTCGCTCCCGTCGTGCTGGCCGCGTCACTGCTGCTCGGCGCCATGATCGCCGTCGGCCGGGTCGCCTCGACCCTTCCCTTCGCGAGTCTGGAACTGCCCGAGCCGGCCGGACTCGTTGCCGCAGCCGCTACGGCGCTGCTGCTCCTGCTGGGGGGCACGTCGCGTGGACGGTCGCTCTGGAGACGCCTCCGCCAGGGTCTCCGCGGCTCGGCCCGCACCACGCCAGGACCCAGGGTCGTGGTCGGTGGATCAGCCCGCACCCGAGGAGAGGCGACGATGGCCCGTCGCACCACGCTGGTCGTCGCGGCGACGGGCGTGGCGCTACTTCTGGCGGCCGGCTCCCTGGCCAGCGGGCAGGCTGACGGCCGTCTGCGGGTCACGGTCCTGGACGTCGGCCAGGGGGACGCCGTGCTCGTCGAGGGTCCACGAGGCGCGCGCATGCTGGTCGACGGCGGGCCTGATCCCGACCGGCTCCTGGCCCTGCTCGATGAACGTATCCCTGCCTGGGATCGGAGGCTGGACCTTGCCCTGCTGACGCACCCCCACGAGGACCACGTGGCTGGTCTGCCCTTGCTGCTGGAGCGCTACCGCGTGCCGGTGGTCGCCGAACCAGGCATGGTCGGCGCTGGGCCCGGCGATCGAGCATTCAGGCAAGCCCTGGCGAGATCCTCCACGCGCCGGGTGCTGCTGGCGGCGGGTGACTCCCTCAGCCTCGACGGTGTCGCGGTGCGCGTCCTCTGGCCGCGTGCGGGTGAGGTACCGCTCCATCCGCCGGACGAGGGCCGGAGCATCAATAACGTTTCCGTGGTCCTCGACATCCGATACGGGCAGCGGCGGATGCTGCTCACCGGTGACATGGAGCGGGACATCGACCCCCATCTCCTGCGGGATGGCCTGGCGGCGAGCGGTCCGCTCGATGTGCTCAAGGTGGCGCATCACGGCAGTCGGTCGGCGACCACCCCGGCATTCCTCACCGCGCTCCAGCCGCGAATCGCGCTGGTCAGCGCGGGCACGGGCAATCCCTACGGTCATCCAGCGCCGGAGACCATCGAGCGGCTGACGTCGGCCGGCGCGCGAGTGGCGCGGACGGACATCGACGGAAGCATCGAGGTCTCGACGGATGGCCGCGATCTGCGGCTGGCGACCACCGGCGGCCGTGTGGCGGTGCGCGCCCCCCTCATCCCGGAC
The DNA here is from genome assembly GCA_013813905.1 of Chloroflexota bacterium. Taxonomy (GTDB): domain Bacteria; phylum Chloroflexota; class Limnocylindria; order Limnocylindrales; family CSP1-4; genus Palsa-1032. The sequence continues at coordinate 4,676 of JACCQX010000144.1, read as the reverse complement.
GATGCCCGGCTGTCGGTGCCTGCTCCGCCGTTCCTGACCGATGCGATCGCATCGGCACGCCTCCCAGTGCCGCGGCCCTTCCTGTGCGCCATGCCCGCTGCCACCGCAACGAAGCTCTCCAGCGCGGCCACCCGGCCAGCACGTGGACGGCCCGCCGGACGCGCCCCCGCTGGTGAGGATCCGGCACGCCCGGGTCCATGGCCGGCCACGACCCCGCCTTCCCGAACCGAGCTGCCTTGCTACGATCGATCGCATGGCCATCCCAACACGGCTCGAGGCCGCGGCGCTACTGGACGGGCTGGATCCGCCCGACTGGCTCTTGACGCATTCGTCGGCCGTGGCCGAGATCGCCGCCTTCCTCGCCGGCCGCATCGCGACGCGTGGTATCGACGTGGACCGCCGGATCGTCGAGAGCGCGGCCCTCCTCCACGACATGGACAAGCTGTTGCCGCCGAACCATCCCCTCAAGCGGCTTGGTCACGGTGATGCGGGAGCACGCTGGCTCACGGATCAGGGATACGAGGAGCTTTCTCGACCGGTGGCCAATCACCCCGTGACACGACTGAGCGATGAGTCGCGCTACGGGCGCTGGGCGTCGTTCGCCAGCCGCGAGGAGCGCATCGTGGCCTATGCCGACAAGCGCGCCTCACAGCGCCTCGAGTCACTCGACCGGCGCTTCGCTCGCTGGGCGGAACGGTACCCCGGCGTTGGTCGGGCGCGCGCGCGGGCGGATCGTCTGGAGCGAGACGTGTGCTCGGCCGCGGGCATCTCTCCGCACCAGGTCCGACGCCTACCCTGGGTGCGGGCAGCCCTGGCACGCGCTCGCGGCGAACAGGGCCGGCCATGAGCCCGGGAGCGGCTTCCGTGGCCCTCTTCCAGGGCGAGGACGCCTATGGCATGGAGCGCGCCGTCAAGGATTTCGCCGCCTCCCTCGGCACGGACGGGGTGCCGCTCGTGATCTGGCGAACCGGAGGCGACGACGACGCCGCAGGGGACGATGCCGGCGGCTCGGCGGCACGCCGCCGGGATCGGCTGCTGACCGAGATCGAGCAACGGCTGGCCACGGCCCCCTTGTTCGGCGGCGGGACCCTCGTCGTGGTGCGCCAACCGGGCGCCCTGGTGCGTGAAGGCACCGCCCGTGCGCGACTGCTCTCCGTCATCGCGGGCGTCCCGCCTGGCAACGGCTTGTGCCTGTGCGAGCTGGCCGGTTCCGGCCCAAGCCGAGCCAGCGCTGGCGCGGAGATCCTGCACAAGGCCGTGACATCGGCCGGTGGCGTCGTGCGCGTCTTCCCCGTCCCCACCCGCGAGCGGATGGAGGCCTGGATCATGGTCCGCGGGCGGGAGCTTGGCATCGAGATGGGCCAGGGCGCCGCGCGGCTGCTTGCTGAGCGGGTCGGAGCCTACGTGCGCGAGTCGGACGTGGACCGTCGCCGCCAGACGGAGCTGGTGGACGGGGAGCTGCAGAAGCTGTCGCTCTATCGACCCGGTGGCACGATCGCCCGAGAGGACATCGCGGAGCTGGTGCCCGAGGCGGTCCCGGGCTCGACGTGGGCCTTCCTCGATGCAGTCGGCGCCCGACGCGTGCGTGAAGCGGCGACGCTCGCGGAGCGACTCCTGGCCGATGCCACGCCCGTCCAGGTACTCGTGGCGCAGCTGCATCGACGTCTGCGTGAGCTGGTCATCGTGCGCGAGCACGTGGATACGGGCATCCGTGGCGGGGCCCTGGTGCGCGAGATGAAGGTCCAGCCCTTTCGTGCCCAGAAGCTGGAGGAGCAGGCGCGTCAGTGGAGCGCAGCCGGGCTGGAACGTGCCCTGGACGGACTGCTCGAGCTGGATCTGGCGTCGAAGGGCATCGCCACCGACGGGTCTACCCGCCAGGCGTCCGACCCGCGGACATGGCTCCGCCTGCAGCAATGGCTGGCCGAGTCTCTGTCATCGACCGGCTGATCTTGCCGGCGCGAGGGATGCCGTCCGCAGCCCAGGTCTACTGGATGCGCAACAGCAGCGGAGCCTCGGACCAGAGCTTCTCCAGGGCGTAGAAGTCACGCTCAGGCCAGGCCATCACGTGGACGATGACCGAGCCATAGTCGATCAGCAGCCAGTGGGCATCAGCAGCACCCTCCCGCCCGATGGGCAGCACGCCCTGCGCCTTCGTGCCTTCCACGATGCCGTCAGCGACAGCGCCCAGCTGACGATCCGAGCCGCCGGAGCAGATCACGAAATAGTCGGTCAGCGTGGTCATCTCGGCCACCGAGAGCAGGACGATGTCGGCCGCCTTGCGGTCCGCGGCCAGCTCGACGATCCGATGTGCAAGCTCCAGCGCCTCCGTTGCCTGATCGCGTTCCGTCGTGCTCGGCTCACCGACCGCCTCGACAGGCAGGGTCGCGCGCCGGTCGCGGGCAGGCAGACCCGGCCTGCGGCCTGCCGATGTCGGTGCCAGCGCCACCCCGTCGGCGTCGAACCGCGAAGCCTCGGCGTCGGGCCGTGCGGCGTCGGGGTCGGTCGCCCGCGTGGCAGCACGCCGGCGGCGCTGAGCGGCCTTGGCGGTCGGTTCGTCGGTCACGGACGCTGATACCTCCTCAGTTCTTCGCCCACAGCTCCGGCGGGTACAGGTGATGGTCGTTGATGTAGCGCGCGACCGCATCGGGCACCAGGTAACGGATCGACCGGCCCTCCCCTACCAGCCGTCGGATCGCTGAGGCGGAGTCGCCCAGCTGTGGCCCGTCCAGGAAGATGACGCGATCCTCACGTCCGGGGAAATGCTCGGCCAGCCAGCTCCGTCCCAGCGCCCGATAGCCGAGCCGCGGCACCACGGCAAGGCGGCAGAGGTCCAGCACGCGCTCCGGCCGATGCCAGCCGGCGAATCCGCGCAGGGCCTCCGCGGACAGTATCCAGATCAGGCGCTCGGCCGCATCGCGCAGTTCCGCCGACAGATCCTCCAGCGTGTCAGCCGCGAAGCTGGGCCCGGCGCGATCGAGCTCGAGGCGGCTGAGATGGAAGGTCGGGTTGCCCGAGATGGCGAGTTCGACCATGGCCAGGCGGTGTCTGGCGGCCGTGATGATGCGGTCCGGCTTGTGAGGCGGCAGGCCGGCCGGAAGGAACAGGACGCCGCGCAACCCCAGCGCGTCCCGCGTCTGCTCCGCGATGGCCAGATGCGCCAGATGGATCGGATCGAAGGTGCCGCCCAGGATGCCCCACGTCCCCTGCGAGAGGGCCGGGGCGATCCCTGGCGTCACGTCCGGCCTATCGATCGGTCAAGTCCACGGCAGGCCATCCCACTCGAGCTCGGCGGTGCCGATGCGGACGGTGTCGCCTGCCTCCACGCCAGCGCGGACGAGTTCCTTCTCCACACCCATACGCGCCAGGTCCCGCTGGAACCGCTCCGCGGATTCCTCGCGGGCGAAGTCCGTCTGCGCAGCGAGGCGCTCGATGCGCCGGCCCCGGACACGGAAACCGTCGGGCGTCTTCTCCACCGAGAAGCCCTCATCGGTGGCCTGGAAGCGATGCACCACGACACCGGCCGGCTCCCCCGGACGTCCCAGCGTGGCTGCGTCCGGCAGCAGCCGGGCCAGTGCCTCGATGAGCTCCTCGAGACCCACGCCGTCACGTGCCGAGACGGCGACGGTGGGCAGCCCTTCGGCCTTGCGGGCGGCGCGAAAGGTGACCAGCCTCTCATCTGCTCCGGGCAGGTCCAGCTTGTTGGCGATGACCAGCGTGGGCTTCTCCAGCAGCGCCGCGTCATGCAGCCGAAGCTCCTCGCGGATGGTGCCGAAGTCGTACTCGGGGTCGCGTGCTCCCAGGTCGACCACATGGCCCAGGACCCGCGTCCGTTGGACATGACGCAGGAAGGCGTGCCCCAGGCCGGCACCGTCGCTGGCGCCCTCGATGAGGCCCGGCAGGTCCGCGAGGGTCGGCCGGCGGACATCCTCGGGATCTCGTGCTTCCAGATCCAGGACCCCCAGATTGGGCTCGAGCGTAGTGAAGGGGTAGTCGGCGATGCGCGGATCGGCGCGTGTCAGAGCGCCGAGCAACGTGCTCTTGCCCGCGTTGGGCAGACCGACCAGCCCGATGTCGGCGATCAAGCGCAGCTCCAGACGGATGCGCTTCTCCTCGCCCGGCTCGCCCTTTTGGGCATGACGCGGCGTTTGGTGCGTGGACGTGGCGAAGTGCGTGTTGCCCAGACCGCCTCGTCCGCCCCGGGCGATCATCAAACGCTGCCCGGTCGCCACCAGGTCGGCCAGCAGGTCGCTGGAGGCATCATCGAAGACCACCGTGCCGGGCGGCACCGACAGCTCCAAGTCCCGGCCCGCCTTGCCGTGGCGCCGCGAACGCTCGCCCTTGCCGCCTCCCGGCGCCCGGAAGTGATGCTTGAAACGATAGTCGCCCAAGGTGGTGTAGCCCGGGTCGACCACCAGGTGCACCGACCCGCCGCGACCCCCGTCGCCCCCATCGGGTCCGCCTCGGGGCACGTGTGCCTCGCGCCGAAAGGTGGCTGCGCCGTCGCCACCGTCACCGGCCGTGGCGGTCAGCGACACCTGATCCAGGAACCTCAAGGGCGGTCAGGGACGACGAAGGAAGAGCAGCGGGTCGCGGGTGTCAGGTTCATAGTTCGGCAGCGGGCCGGCCGTGACCGTGAAGTGGACATGCGAACCGGTGGAGTAACCGGTCGAGCCCAT
>JACCQX010000050.1 GCA_013813905.1 Chloroflexota bacterium | reverse complement strand
CCTGGCGGCCGTATCGGCGCCCACGGACCTGGCCGTGGCCACGGCAGAGCGGCTGGGCATGACGCTGATCGGCTTTCTCCGGGGCGAGCGCTTCAACATCTACACGGGCCGGGAGCGGATCGACCTGGCGGGCTGAACGTGCATACTCGGGCGCATGGATGCGCGGGACCATCTTCGGGATGTGGCAGGTGAGCCGGGCTCCGAGCCATCGTCGATCGCCGGCAGCGACGCCCAGGCGAGCGGCACCCCCGATCCGCGAGCCACCTTCCAGCCGCCACGCAAGAAGGCGCGCCGCATCGCCCCGAACCTGTGGGCCGGCCTCGTGCCCAACGGCCTCGACCAGCAGAAGCCCAACCACTACTGGGAGATGGTGCGCACCATCTGGGAGAACCGCCGCCACCCCTTCTACGCCTTGAGGATCCTGCGGAAGGGCGTCTGTGATGGCTGCGCGCTTGGCGTGGCCGGGTTCAAGGACTGGACCATGGATGGCGTCCACCTCTGCACTACGCGCCTCAATCTGCTTCAGGTCAACACGATGGACGCGCTGGATCCGCGCAAGCTGGCCGTGGTCGACCACCTGCGGGAGCTCGACGGCACGGCCCTGCGCAAGCTCGGCCGGCTGCCTTACCCCATGATCCGGCGCCGAGGCGACCTGGGCTTCCGCAGGATCGGCTGGGATGAGGCGCTGGACCTCGCCGCGGAGCGGATCCGTGGTGCCAAGGCCGCTCGCGGCGCCCAGGACCCGGGCGCGGACCGCTTCGCGTTCTTCCTCACCGCCCGCGGCATCACCAATGAGACCTACTACGTCGCGCAGAAGGTGGCGCGCTTCCTCGGCACCAACAACGTGGACAACGCGGCGCGCATCTGCCATGCGCCCTCCACGGGCGCCCTGAAGCGGGGTGTGGGGGTCGCCGCCACCACGTGCGACTACCGGGACGTCATCGAGTCGGACCTGACGGTGCTCTTCGGCGCGGACGTGGCCAACGCCCAGCCGGTCTTCATGAAGTACCTCTACCTGGCCAAGAAGCGCGGCGGCAAGGTGGCCGTGGTCAACCCGTATCGCGAGCCTGGTCTGGAGCGCTACTGGGTCCCCTCCAATGCGGAGAGCGCCGTCTTCGGCACCAAGATCACCGACGAGTTCTTCCCGGTGCACGTGGGCGGCGACATCGCCTTTTTGAACGGCGTGCTGAAGGTGCTCATCGAGGAGAACGGCGTGGACGATGACTTCGTCACGCGTCACACGGACGGTTGGCCGGAGTTGCGCGCCGAGCTGGCGCAACAGACGCTGGAGGATCTTGCGCGCTGGAGCGGATCGTCCGTGGAGGACTTCCGTCGGTTCGCGCGCATGTACGCGGCGGCCAGGAGTGCCGTGCTCGTCTGGTCCATGGGCATCACTCAGCACGTCTGCGGCACGGACAACGTGGCGGCCATCATCAACCTGGCGCTGGCACGGGGCAATGTGGGCCGGCCAGGTGCGGGCCTCATGCCCATCCGCGGCCACTCCGGCGTGCAGGGCGGCGCTGAGATGGGCTGCTATGCCACCGTGCTGCCGGGCGGCGTACCCATCGAGCAGGAGTCCGCCGAGGCGCTCACGGCGCAGTACGGCTTCAGGATCGGCGCGGAGCGGGGGCTTTCGGCGGCGGAGATGGTCGAGGCCTCGGGGCGCGGCGAGCTGGATGTGCTCTGGTCTGTGGGGGGCAACTTCCTGGACACGCTGCCCGAGCCGGCGGCCGTCCACGCTGCGCTGGAGCGGGTCCCGCTGCGCGTGCACCAGGACATCATCATCAGCTCGCAGATGCTGGTGGACCCCGGCGACACGGTGCTCCTCCTGCCCGCCACGACCCGCTACGAACAGCCGGGCGGCGGCACGGAGACCACTACGGAACGGCGCGTGGCGTTCTCGCCGGAGATCCCCGGGCCGCGCATCGGCGAGGCGCGCAGCGAGTGGCAGGTGCTGCTGGATCTGGCCGCCCGCGTGGATCCGGTGCGGGCGGCCGTGCTCTGTTCCTTCGAGTCGGCCCAGGAGATCCGCGAGGAGATCGCCTGCGTCGTGCCCTACTACGACGGCGTGCAGCACCTGAAGCAGACAGGCGATGCCATCCAGTGGGGCGGCGCGCGGCTCTGCGAAGGATGGGTGTTCCCCACGCCCAACGGCCGGGCCAACTTCGTGGTGGTGCGTCCTCGTGAGCGCGAGCTTCCCGCGGGACGTTTCCTGCTTTCCACGCGGCGTGGCAAGCAGTTCAACTCCATGGTCTGGCGTACGCACGACCCGCTTACCGGGGCCGACCGGGACGCACTGTTCATGGCACCGTCCGATGCGCAGGGCATGGGCCTGGGCGAGGGCGACACCGTGCTGGTGCGCTCGGCGTCGGGCGAGGTGCGGGCGCGGATCAAGCTATCGACCATCCGGCCAGGCAATCTCCAGATGTTCTTCCCCGAGGCGAATCCGGTCATCCCATCGGACCGACGCGACCCGGTGGCGCTCGTGCCGGATTACAACGCCACGGTCGAGGTCTTGCCGCTCGGACGGGGTGGGTCGCCGTTGCCCGAGCAGCCCCGCACCACTCAGCGCCGCGCAGCGCAGCCCAGAGCGGAACGTCGCGAAGCGGTGCGCCCTCCGTCTGGCTCCACGGCGCCCACGTCTGGGATCGTGCTGGCCGGTGGCCGCTCCAGTCGATTCGGTCGGGACAAGCTGGCCGAGCCGCTCGATGGTCGCCCGCTCCTCCACCATGCCATCCGTGCGCTGGCCTCGGTCTGCACGGAGGTCATCGTCGTCGCGCCGGCAGGCGGCTTGGCGGTAGCGCTGCCGGCTGACCTTCCGGTGCCGCTTCGCGTGGTCACTGACCGGACGAGCTTCGGCGGTCCGCTCCTGGGACTTGCGGCGGGCGCCGAGCGCGCTCGGGAAGCGTGGCTCCTCGTGGTGGGCGGCGACATGCCGGGCCTCGAGCCGGCCGTGCTTCGCGAGATGCTGCGGGCGGTCGTGGCCGGGTCCGGCGATCGGTATGGGGCCGGGCAGGGCGCGGCACTGGAGCTGGACGGCGCCGCACAGCGTCTGCCCTTGGTGCTCCACCGGGGGGTGGCCATCGCAGCCGCGGGCGACCTCGCCTCGTCAGGCGAGCGCAGCCTGGGAGCGCTCCTGAGCGCGTTGGACGTGGTGATCGTGCCGGAGGATCGCTGGCGACGGCTCGATCCAGGCGCGCGGACCCTTCACGACATCGACGTCCCGGCGGACCTGGCATCAGAGACCCTCGAGGCCGATCCTTCCGCGTGATGGGCTCCCTCCGGACGTGGCCGTGGTGCGTGAGACGCTCCAAACCACCGCGAGACGGCCCACGGCGTCCGCGTAAGGACCTCTAGACGTGGCCGTGGTGCGTGAGAAGCTCCAACCGATCGAGAGACGGGCCCACGGCGTCCGCGGAGGGCGTTCGCCCGAACGTGAGACGTGGCTCCGCGGTTAATCGGCACGTCAGGGACACCAAACGACGGAGGAGGCGGCTTCTCAGGGCGAACGCGGCGAGAGCTACCGGCCGGATGGAGCCGCAGGCGCACCAGCCGAGCCGCAGGCACACCAGCCGAGCATGGATCTCGACGAGGCGGGGCAGCACGTGGTTGGGAGACTCCTCCCGCTGGTCGAGCCTCAGGCCTGGGCTGGCGGGACAAGTCCGACATCCAGGCGGAACTGTCCCGCCGTCCATGCCAACAGGGGCACCTCCAGAGCGTTCGGGTCCATCGAGCGCAGTTCTTCCAGGAACCAGGCGGCCAGCTCCCGGTCCGTGTCGATGGGCATCGTGAAGACGACATCACGCATCGGGACAAGAACCAGCGCAGGATCCTCACCGAACCGCCGACCGAACTCGTCCGGCAGCAGCACGAGCGCGGACGCCCAGCCGTCGCGTGACTGGAAAGCGCGCGTGGGCACGCCATCTACCGAGTCGCAGAAGAGCGCGTGCACGTCGCGGGCGGCGGCCAGCGTCCGCAGGTTGGTCAGGGCGCGATCGGCCACGTCCGGCACCGTGACGCCCCATCCGTCGACGAGCTTGTCGGTCACGTGCATGAAGGCCAGCCCGATGTCGACACCAAAGCCCACCTCGATGCCAGGCGGGTAGCGCTTCTGTACCGGCCGGTCGCCGCCCGGTGGCAGCGGTCGCCTGCGTGGCAGCACCGGTAGCAGGGACTCGCCGATGTGTGGCCAAGGGCGCTCCAGATCGACCCGCCCGATGGCATCCAGAAGTCTCTCCACCGTGGCCATCTCCACGAGCGGGCCAGCCTGCCGGCGACGATGCCCGCTGTGCCCGCTGGGTCCGCTGTGCCCGTGGCGAGACTTCCGATCTGAGCGATCAGGTCGAGTGCGAGGGCTCCACATGGCCGCCATCCTGACGGGGAGGCCTTATCGGGCGCTCAACGGATCGTTATCAATGCCTTGGATCACCGGCGTTGACCCATGGCGGATAAAGAAAGAGCCGGGCGCACTTGGCGCTCCGGCTCTTGTTCCGATCGCTTGAGGAGCTAGCGGCGGTCGTCGTCGCCCTGGAGCTTGTCCTGGATGTCACCGACGCCCTGGCGGACGTTCCCCTTCGCCTGATCGAGCTTGCCCTCGTTCTCCATCTGAGGATCGTCGATCGCCTGACCGACACCCTCCTTGACGTTCCCGCGGCCTTCTTCGAACCGGCCTTCGTTCTTGTTGTCCATGGTGTTTGTCCCCTTTCGTGGGATCGCGATGGCTCTTGGCCGTCGCACCCGGAGCATGCTTCAGCCCACTGATCGGCCGGTATCTCGCGCATAGCCGGGGCGTTACAAGTGGCTTCCAGCGTGTCCGGCTCCCCTTGCCGCCTCCGGCACGGTATGGTCACGACGATGACCGACCAAGCGCAGACGAGCGACCGAGCGGAGACTCCCCTGGTGTCGCGCACGCCGGCCTCGGCCGGGCCGTCCAGGAGCGACGCGACCGCACCGTGGCTCTCCTCCTCGCCAGCGCGGCCGTCCTTGCGGCCATCATCGCCACACGCGCATCCTTCCTGGCGAACGAGGCGGCGGGACACTGGCAGCAGGCGGTCCGCTCGGAGATCAAGCGTGCCGCTGCGACCGTCGAGGATGTTCGCTACGTGTACACGTCAGAGGCGCCCCTGGCGTACCGCATCGCCGAAGCGCAGGTCCGAGAGCAGGCCTTTCGGGAGGCGGCAGAGGGCGCGACAGGGGAGATACAGGCCGCGCTTCTCCACGAGGCAGATGTCCAGAAGGCACTCGCCGACGCACTCATCCCCGCCTCGGAGATAGCCGCGGATGCCAGGTACGCGCTTCCAGAGGGTGGTTTCGACCTCTCGACGCGCCTGGCGGACAACCGCGCCCTCAATCCGGAGCTCCTGGCGGTCGATCCCGATGCCGAGATGGACGTCGGTGATCGGGTGAGCGCCAAGGCGGTGATGCTGGTGGCGGCAGGACTCCCCGTGGGCCTGACGCTGCTCCTGGGTGCCCTGGCCACCGCGATCGCGCGCTATCGTCGGGTCCTGTTGGCGGCCGGTGTCGTGGCCATGGGGTCGGCGGTGACCGCGGCCCTCGCCATCGAGCTGCTGGCGTGACCAGGCTCGACCTGGATCTGGAAGTAGTCGAGGAGACGGCCAAGGGCACGCCGTTCCATCGCTGGACGGCCGCCCTCATCGGCGCCATCGCGGTGCTGGCATCCATCCTGGCTCTGCTTCAGGTCAACGCCAGCCAGGAAGACCAACGGGCATCGCTCATGGCCACGCGTCTCTCCACGGCCATCTCCGAGCGCGTGGAGGCGAGCTCGCTGCTGTTCACCTTCTCGGGGAGCACCGCCCGGGATGCCCTCGCCTTGGCCATCGAGGCTACGAGCCGAACGCTGACCACTCTTCAGAGCGGTGACCCGACCGGTGTGGAGGAGGCTCGAGCCCAGCCCGACGCGACGGCAGCTGAACGGCTCCAGGAGATAGCCGTGGTGATGGGCGCGCTCCCGGTGGCCGGTGGCCCGGTCGACCCGCACACGGCGGAAGTGCTGAGAGCGGACATCCCCGACCTGGAGCAGATGGTGCTGCAGCAGAACCAGCAGGTCGATATGGCCGAGAGCTGGGCGACGCGTTCCTCACGCGCCGTGCTGGGTCTGACCCTTCTCGCCCTGGCCGGTGTGCTGTCTGGTCTCGCCGCGTCCTTCGGTGCCGGCCGAGCCGGTCGTGCGGCACTCACCGCCGCGGCTGCCGCGACCCTGGTGGCCGCCCTGGCCGGTGTCGCGGCGCTGCTGCCATGAGGGTCAGGGTCCGTGGCTCAGCGCCCGGATGGTCGCGCTTCGTGCCGAGCCAGCGCGCCGCCCTTGCCGCGCTCCTCACCGCGGCCGTGCTGCTCACCGGTATGGGCGATGCCCCGCTGGCAAGCGCGCATCCGCGGGCGGAGTTCCCGTACCAGGACCTGGGCAGCCGTGGCTCGGATGTCCTGGGCATCCAGCACCTCTTGAGGGATCACGGGTACGCCACCGTGATATCCGGGGTCTTCGACACCGACACCCGAGCGCATGTCCAGGCATTCCAGCGCGCGACGGGGCTGGCCGACGATGGCGTCGTCGGGCCGGAGACCTGGCGAGGGCTCGTTCGAGTCCTGGAGAGCGGCGACCGCGGACGGGCGGTTCGCGCGGCGCAGCGGCTTTTGCGGGACAAGCTGAAGCCGGCGCTGGCCGTGACCGGAAGATTCGACTCGACCACGAGGCAGGCGGTGCGAAGCTTCCAGAAGCAGCTCGCGCTGCGGGTCACGGGGCGCATCGACCGGGCGACATGGCGCAACCTCGTCTGGCACTTCGAGTCGCCCGACTTCGCGCCGGCGAGCCTCTGCGACTACAGCCCCGGCTACGGCACCGAAGCCAACTGGGGGACGGCGGCGGCCGTCGCGCAGACCGAGGAAGCAGCCCGGCAGTTCTTCGGGGCGGCGGGGAGCGGCGTGGCGGTCGGCAACATCGGGCTGCGCTTCGGTGGCGACATCGAGGGCCACATCACTCACGAGTGGGGCCTCGACGTGGACCTCAGGCCTATCCGCGAGGACCAGGCGCAATGCTCAGTCGGCACGGACTGGCGTCTAACGAGTTACGACCAAGCCGCCACACGCGAGCTCGTCGAGGCCATTCGCGCCGCCGCACCCGGCCACGTCAAGCTGATCTGGTTCAACGATCCGGTGCTGCTCGAGGTCGGCCTTACCGAGTACCGCGAAGGCCACGATAACCACCTTCACGTTCGCTACTCCGAAGCGTGGCATCCCCATAGTGAGTACCGGTGCTGAACGGCGCAGAGGAACGCCCAGTCGGCTGGGATGACCCATCGAAATGAACGACTGCATCTTTTGCCAGATCGTTGCCGGTGAGGCGCCGGCCAGCTTCGTCCATCGTGACGAGCTCGTCAGCGCCTTCCTCGACATCCGCCCGGTCACGCCCGGCCACATCCTCGTGATTCCCGATGAGCACGTGGTCCACACCCACGACCTGCCCGAGGCGACAGGCGAGCGCCTCTTCGCGGTCGCCCGCCGGCTTGCGCAGAGCCTTCGCCGGACCGATGCGGTCCGCGCCGATGGCGTCAACCTCTTCGTGGCCGATGGGGAGGCCGCCGGGCAGGAGGTCTTCCACGCCCACCTCCACGTCATCCCCCGCTACCAGGGCGACGGCTTCGTCGTTGATGCGAGCGCCTGGCGCGACACGCAGCCGACGCGCGAGGAGCTCGATGAGGTCGCGGGGCGCATCGCTCAGAGCTCAGCCTGACGGAGGAGGCACTGCGGTGACCGGCGCGATTCGCCCGATGGACGTCAGGGATGCAGCCAAAGTGGCGGAGTTGACCGGCCAACTGGGATACCCGGTGACCGAGGCAGAACTGAGAGACCGGCTGGCGACCGCGCTGGCCGCTTCCACGGATCATCGCCTCCTCGTCGCTGTCGATACGGAGGACGTGCCCATCGGCTGGGCGCATGTCGAACGCCTCCGGCTCCTGGAGCTGCCGCCAGCCGCCCAGCTGGCAGGTCTCGTCGTCTCCGAGCAGCACCGATCAGCGGGCATTGGCGCGGCCCTGCTCGAGAACGCTGAGGCGACGGCAAGTCGGTGGGGATGCCGATCGCTGCGAGTCCGCTCCAACGTCATACGGGAGCGAGCGCACCGGTTCTACGAGCGAGCCGGATACCGAAGGATCAAGACCTCCTACACGTTCGAGAAGGAGCTCGGTCCGAGCGCGCCGCCGTCGGCTCAGCAGCCTGCAAACGAGCTCCAGGGCGTTCGCGCTTTCTACCGAGGATTGCCCGCCAAGCGCATCGGCGCCGGCGTGCTGTTCACCGATGACCTCGGGCGGGTGCTCCTCGTTCGGCCGACCTACAAGCAGCCCTGGGAGATTCCCGGCGGTCTGGTCGAGGAGGGCGAGTCTCCGCACGAGGCCGCGACCCGGGAGGTCACTGAGGAGACCGGCCTCGACCGTCCGGCGGGTCGTCTCCTGTGCGTCGATTGGGTCCCGCCAAGAGACCCCAAGACCGATGGACTGATGCTGCTCTTCGATGGTGGCGTCCTCGCCCCCGCGGAGGTCGCGGCCATCGTGCTTCCGCCGGATGAGCTCAGCGAGCACCGATTCGTCGATCTCAACGACTTCCAGGACTACGTTCCCGAACGCATGGCACGACGCCTCGTTGCCGGCCTCGCCGCGCGAGGCGACGGCATCCCGCGATACCTCGTCGATGGACGTGCGCCCCGCGCGGATAGGTGATTCCTCAGCCGTCCAACCTCACGGGCTCTCCGAACGGGTCGGCCGACTCGAGCAATCCCCGTATCGAAGCAGGTGGAAAGTCGGACCAACCAGCGGGTGGCCATCGGTCCACATGCAGGTACCGGTCCAGGAATCGCTGCCAGCGCCGGAGGCCATCGACTGCGTCCTCAAGGGTCACCGACCCATCCGCCATCGCATCTGCGAATTCGTCGAGATCGAGCATCCGGTAGTGGCGCCCGTCCGTCGGCACGATGAGATCGACATAGAGATCCCGAAAGGTGTAGCGATCGAGATGTTGCACAACCGTGACGAGATCCACGTACCAGGAATCCCTGCCTCGTGGATCCATCTCGACGACAGAGCCGTCCGGCTCGGTGGCCCTCTGCCAGCATGGGTTGGCGAAGCTCACACCGACGTCAAGCAAGACGAACGTCCGTTCCAGACGCGTTCGGCTGGGCCATGGCTCGAAGCGCTCGGGCAGCTCGAACTCATATGCGACGACGTCACCGGCTCGGAGACCGGGCAGCGGGCCGAAGAGCACTCCCAGATCGCGATGCGTGCCTCGCATCACCTCAACGCGCGCAGCTGCGGCCGTCATGCTTGTCGCCTTCCGATCAGCACGAACTGACGCAACTTGGAGACCGGGCCGAGAGCGGGTCGCGATACGAATGCTCGGTCGATCGCCTCCACATGCGCCCGCCTGAACCGTATATGGCAACCACCATGGGGATGATAGCGATGTCGCTCCGACCAGAGTCAGGCACGGCATGTCGCCGTGTCGATCCACAGCACGCGATAGTCGATAGCTGGCTTCTTGCGGTTCGTCCGTTCGCTCCGGCCACCGATCATGTGACCCCACGAGCGCAGAAGCTCCTCGGTGGGCCGGGCGTGGCTCTCCTCGTTGAAGACGCCGATGATGAGCCGCTCGCACCACCCAAGCATCCGCTCGACC
>JACCQX010000121.1 GCA_013813905.1 Chloroflexota bacterium | reverse complement strand
AGTCGAACTCCGTGTCGACGCCCAGGGTCACCACATCGTCGGCGATGGGGCTCGAGGCGGTCGGGCCGTACCACGAGCCCAGGTGGAAGTACTGGTAGCCGTTGGCCCGCAGGAAGGTCCCCACGGCATGCCGGTCGATGAGCTGGCGGGCGGGCGTGCGGTCATCCGACTCCCGTCCGACCGTCTCTGTGAGCTCGTCCAGGAAGCGCACGTTGAGCGTGGAGGCGAGCGAGAAGTCTGTCGCTCGATAGTTGGCGCGGGCGCCTGGAACCACCTGGAAGCCCTGGCTCGCCAGCCACTCGGGAAGGTCGCTGTCTACGCCGAAGCGGTGCTCCAGCGACCAGTCGGACCCATAGCGATCGAAGACCAGGTAGTAGATGTCACGCTCGGGCAGCTCCGTGGCCTCCGCGACGGGAGCCTCCGTGGGCGCCGGCGCGGCCGCCACACGTCCTGCCCGGCCCGCCTCATACGGGACGATCGTGACGAGGGTCATCGCCACCAGGACCACTGCCACCGTGTTCAGTCCCAGGGTGATGGTCGCCAGGCTGCCCCGCGCCAGGAGGGCTCCGACGGCCGCTGCCGCCACGACCAGACCCCAGAAGACCAACTGGGCCCGCTCGTCGAGCGCGAGACGCGCCAGCTCCGGAGCAAGGTGGCCGAAGAAGGAGAAGGCCACGATCGCCGCCGTAGCCACGATCGCGCCCCGCCGCGCGCCTCGAAAGGGGATCATCGCCAGCAGCGTCACGGCCCCCGACACGACGAGAGCGCGCCCGAGCGGATCGATGAGGTCGACCAGCAGGACCTCGCTCAGGTTCGCGGCGTAGAGGAAGAGCACGGCATACGCCGCGAACAGCGAGGGATGGAACGGCACGCGGGAAAGGACACTCACGACCGGGGCACCCTACCGCGGGTCCCGGAGTCGTGCCGGCACGGTAACATCGGGCGGATGGAGATCGAGCCGGCAGCCGTGAAGCTGGAGCCGGGCTCGATAGAGAAAGAGCCTGCTTCGTGGCGTGACCCGGGCGGGTTCGTCTATCGCCGCGACGGCGTCGTCCACCGCCAGGTCCAGCCGTCCTTCGCGGCAGAGTGGCAGCACTTCCTCGACAGTGGCCTGCATGCCCGGCTCGTGGAGCGGCGGATGCTCATCGGGCACGAGGACGCGCCGCTCAGCGCTGCCTTCGACCCGTCGGCCCATCGCGTCATCAGGCCGGAGCCCATCGACTTCATCTCCTACCCTTACGAGTGGACCTTCGGCGAGCTCCGTGACGCTGCGCTGCTGACGCTGGACGCGCAACTCGAGGCGCTTTCCCACGGCATGACGCTGCGCGACGCGTCGGCCTACAACGTCCAGTTCCGTGGCGTTGAGTCCGTGTTGATCGACTCGCTCTCGTTCGCGCGGCTGGAACCGGACGCACCCTGGGTCGCCTACCGCCAGTTCTGCGAGCATTTCCTGGCGCCTCTGGCGTTGATGGCTATGCGCGACATCCGTTGTGGCCGTCTGCTACGCAGTGGCATCGATGGCATCCCGCTCGACCTGGCAGCCCGACTCCTGCCGGCGAGCAGCCGCCTGCGCCTGGGGCTGGGAGCGCACCTCCACCTGCACGCCCGGTCGCAGCGGCAGCACGCCGATTCGGCTGGATCCGGCCGCAAGGCGAAGCTCAGCCTGTCCCGGCAGATCGCGCTGATCCAAAGCCTCCGATCGACTGTGTCGGGCCTGCGGTGGGAGCCGGCAGGGACGGAGTGGGCCGACTACGCCGACAACACCAGCTACGACGACGAGGCCACCCGCTCCAAAGAGGGGATCGTGGGCGGGATGCTGAGCGCGTCGGGCGCGGGGGCGTCGGGCGCGGGGGCGTCGGGCGCGGGGGCCGGGGGCCGTGTAGCTGACGCCGTCTGGGATCTGGGCGCGAACACCGGCCGCTACAGCGCGATCGCCAGCCGCCTGGGGTGGCGCGTCATCGCCTTCGACATCGACCCGGCCGCCGCCGAGCGCCACTATCGTTCCCTGCGGCGTGACGGCCGCACCGATACCACGCCGCTGGTGATGGACCTGGCGGATCCCAGCCCTGCGCTGGGCTGGGCTCATCAGGAACGCCGCTCACTCCAGGATCGAGGCGGGGACAGCGTGCTGGTCGCTCTCGCGCTCGTCCACCATCTCGCCATCGGGCGCAACGTGCCGTTGCCGATGCTCCTGGGCTGGCTCGCTGAGCTGGGCTCCGAGCTGATCATCGAGTGGGTGCCGCGAGAGGACGCCATGGCCCAGCGGCTGTTGGCCGCGCGCGAGGACATCTTCGAGCGATACACCGAGGAGGGATTCGAGGCAGCCGCAGCCGAGCGCTGGACGAAGGTGGCCCGGTCGCCGATCCAGGGCACGGCGCGCGTGCTCTATCACCTTCGGCGGCGCTGAGGCCGCGAGGTCGGGACCGACGTTCGTTCGTGCACCTTGGTCGTATGCGTGCTACGCCGCTGAGTCGGGTCGGGGCACCACCGGATGATGGCTGCCAGATTCGGGCTTTCAACCTCCGTGCTGCTCCGCTGAGTCGGGTCGGGCCATCGCCGGCGGGATGACCCGCCCCCATCCGTAGACGAAAGGAACAGCTGCGATCGACACCCCGGCGGTGGCTCGTGGACGCCTCCGCGTCGTGGAACCAGGAAACAACGCCGCGGTGCCGCCGTCGGCGCGTCCAGCAGGCCGAGGCGTCGGCGCGTCAAGCGGTGGCCAGCGGGCCTTTGCGCATACTGGCGGAGTGATCGGGCCCGGACGGATGCCGCTGCTGGTCGCTGTGGCAGCCCTCGTGGCGTGCCTCGCGTTGGGGGTGCTGGTCTCGCTGGACGTCACGCGGCCCCTTGATGATGCCCTCTTCGCGGCCATCGTGGCCGGCCACACCTCCACGCTGGGACGGCTCGCCGCCGGCTGGGAGACGGTCGGGGACCTGATCCCGTGGGTGGTGCTCACCTGGCTGGTCGGTCTGGCGCTGTTCCTCTCGGGTCGCCGGCTGGCAGCCGTCTGGTTCTTCGCCGCCATCACGGCCGACGGCCTGGCCGCCCTCCTGAAGATCGCCTTCGCGCTGCCGCGACCACCCGGTGGAGAGCTGCTGGACCTCGTGGGCGGAC
>JACCQX010000110.1 GCA_013813905.1 Chloroflexota bacterium | reverse complement strand
GGCCAGCGGCCGTTGAGCGCGTGCAGTGCCAGGATCTTGTGGGCCGCTTCCAGCACGGCGCTGCGGCCCTTCTCGGGCTCCACGCCGGCGTGCGCCGCGCGACCGTTGATCCGGATATGGAGATCGGCCACGCCCTTGCGCGACGACACGATGTCGCCGTTGGCTCGTGCGCACTCGAGCACCAGGGCCAGGTCGCTCTCCGCGGCGTAGCGGCGGATCACAGGGGAACTCGCTGGCGAGCCGATCTCCTCGTCCGGGTTAGCCACGAAGACAAGCGAGCGGAAGGGCAGCCACGCCGCGTCTGGACCGCCGCCGTGACGAGCGACGTGTTCCTCGCGCAGCGCTCGCAGGGCATAGATACCGGCCAGCAGGCCGCTCTTCATGTCCGTCACGCCCGGCCCGAGTGCACGCCCACCATCCACGCGGAAGGGACGCTGTGCCACGGTGCCCGCGTCGAAGACCGTGTCCATGTGCCCGATGAGCAGCGCGGAAGAGCCCTCGGCGTCACCCGTGAACCGCCCCACGACGGTGTCGCCGAGCTCCTCGTTGGGGACGACCTCCACGTCCGCGCCCAGCTCCCGCAGGGCATCGGCAACCCAGCGGCCGACCGCATCGACCCCCGGCTTGGTGTACGAGCCACAGTCGATGTTGACCAGGCCCTCCAGGTCGGCCAGGTACCCCGGCTCAGCCCGAGCCACGGCCGCCCGCAGTGCCTGGAGCTCCGCCTCGCTCAGCTGCGTCCCAGGTGCCTCGGTCCGTGCCGCTTCCACGGCCGAGAGTCTAGCGCCCGCACCTTCGCCCGACCCTATACTCCCGCCGTGCGCCTCGTGGAGATCCGCCTGCTGGACGGCCCCAACGTCTATCGGCTGGAACCCGCCGTGAAGCTGGAGGTCGCCATCGGCCGGCGGCGCACCTGGTTCGGGGAGCGGTCACCCGGCCGGCACGCCCAGGTCCACCTCGGGGCAGTAGTCGCAACCAAAATGGCACCTGCCTCGGTCCGCGACCTGGCCCTCTGGGTCCGTCGCCTGCACGATCTGGCGGGTGCCGCAGCCTGGCTGGCGGAAGAGGGCCGCGCGGCGAGCGCCAAGCGTGCGCGCATCCCCGTAGCCATCCACCGCACCAGCGAGCCCGGCCATTGGGTCGTCTCCTTCCCCTGGCGGGAGCGAGAGCGCGCCGAGTCGATCGCCGCCTCCGCCCACCGGCTGGTCGAGCTGGACATCCGCCTGAACGCCCGGCCTGCCGATGGTGCTGGCGGAAGTCGCAGCCTTGCTCGGGCGCTGCGACGCGCCGCAGAGGCGGGCACCACGCCCCCTGAATGGGTGCGCGACCGTGACCGGCGCGTGCCGGCCGTGAGCATCAGCGGCACCAACGGCAAGAGCACCACCACGCGGATGATCGCCCGGATCATGCGAACTGCCGGGAAGCACGTCGGCATGTCGACCTCGGACGGCGTGCTCATCGACGACCAGATGGTGGAGGAGGGCGACCTGACCGGGCCGCTGGGCGCCCAGCGCGTGCTGAGCGACGAGTACGTGGACGTGGCGGTCCTGGAGACGGCGCGAGGCGGCATCGTGCTGCGCGGCGTCGGCTATGAATCGAACGATGCCTCCGTGCTCACCAACGTGAGCGCCGATCATCTCGACCTCCACGGCCTGCACACCCTGCCCGAGCTGGCCGAGGTCAAGGTCGTCATCGCCCGCATGACGAAGACCTCGGGCACCGTCGTGCTCAACGCGGACGATCCGCTGGTGGCCGCGCAGGCGCGGCGCCTGAGGGCGCGTATCCGCTTCTTCACGCTCGATCCCCGCAATCCGCGGGTGCGCCGGCACACCGCCCGGGGCGGCATCGCGATGGTCCTGGAGGACGGCGCGCTGGTCGAGGTCGAGGGGCCGCAACGGCGGCGCATCGTTGCCGTCGGGGAGGTGCCCTCGACCGTGGGCGGCCTGGCCCGCCATAACGTCGCCAATGCGCTGGCCGCGGCCGGTGCGGCGCGGTCACTTGGTGCCTCCCTCAGGGATGTGGCGGCGGGCCTGCGCGACTTCCGACCGTCCGCCGAGCAGGCACCCGGGCGGCTGAACCTCTATCGCGTCGGGGAACGGCTGGTCATCGTCGACTTCGCGCACAACGAGGCGGGACTGGAGGTCATCTTCGACCTGGTGGACGGCCTCGTGGGCGTCCGAGGCGTGCGCACGACACCGGTCGTGGCGATCGTCGGTACGGCCGGCGACCGGCCGGATGACTCGCTACGGGCCATCGGCAGGCTCGCTGCTGAGCGCGCCGACGAGCTCGCTCTTAAGGAGACGCTGCGCTACCTGCGCGGGCGGACGCGCGAGTCCGTGGTGGGCGAGTTCCGGGCGGGCATGGCCTCCGTGGGGGTCGCCACCGCGGCCAGGATGCCGGTCCACGAGGACGAGGCCCTGGCCCTGCGTGCGGCGCTGACAGACCCAGGACGGCTGGCGTCCGGCCCTGGGGCGGCTGTCGTCGTCCTCATGTGCCACACCCATCGCGCAGCGGTGAGCGACACTCTGACTGAGCTGGGCGCGGAGTCTGTCACCGATGTGGACTGGTTGGCGGGCCGCGCCACGGCCGGCGCCGCCTGAGGGTTCTACGCGCGCGCCTACGCCCGGAACACTTGCACTGACATGCACGTCATGCCTGCCGTGAGCTCGTCACACGTGAAGCGTAGTGCCCTTCTGGCACTCCTTCTGCTGGGCTGTGGCGAGCCCGAGCCGACACGAATCACGCGACCCACCGCAGCTGGTGAGCTCGTCGTGCGGGTCGAGACGGTCGGCGGCCTCCTCCCGCCATTCGAGGCCGAACGAAGGCTGGCCTCGATCAGCATCTACGGCGATGGCCTTGCCATCGTCCCCGGTGCCGTGTCAGACACATTCCCCGGCCCCGCCGGCTACCCGCTTGAAGCATTCCGTA
>JACCQX010000072.1 GCA_013813905.1 Chloroflexota bacterium | reverse complement strand
GCAGGGTCTGGTGCTTCAGGCCCTTGCCCAGGCCCTTGACGAGCTTGGCGATGGCCTGGGGCTGATCGCCGGTCGGCTCGAACTCCGCCACCAGCTTGAAGTCGGGCATGCGCCCGATGCTACTACCCGGCCGGTGGCGACGCCCGCAGCCTGAGGGGACCGATAGGTCGGGTCGAGTGGCTATCACGGAGAGCAAAGGTCAGGAGCCTGCCAAGAGATGGAAATGGAATTCAAGGACAACGGTCGACGCCGGAAGGTCTTCCTGGTGCTCGGCGTGGTACTCGCCCTGGCGGCCGGAGGCGCCGCCTTCTACCTCAGCAGCAAGGGCACTGCCAAGGCCGCGGAAGTGCCCATGAAGACGGTCATCGTGGCCGCGCGTGAGATCCCCTCGCGCTCCGTCATCGAGGCAGGGATGCTCGCGGAGCGCTCCGTTCCGGAAGACCCGACCGTCGAGCAGGCGGTCGTGGACTCGGCCATGTTGATCGGCCGGCTGACCGGCGTGACGATCTACGCCAACCAGGCCATCACCCCCAACCTGCTGGCCACGAGCGCCGTCGGAGCGGAGTTCAGCATCCTCTCGGCGACCGAGACCATCTCGCCGGACTCGCCCACCTGGCGGGCCGTGGCGATCTTCGTGCCCAAGGACCGAGCGGTCGCGGGCAACGTGGAGATCGGCCAGCGTGTCGACCTCTTCGTCACCATCGAGTCGGTCATCC
The DNA here is from genome assembly GCA_013813905.1 of Chloroflexota bacterium. Taxonomy (GTDB): domain Bacteria; phylum Chloroflexota; class Limnocylindria; order Limnocylindrales; family CSP1-4; genus Palsa-1032. The sequence goes on along the minus strand of JACCQX010000072.1, from coordinate 5,106 downwards.
TGGTTCCGGGCGAAGACGTGGGTCAGCCTGGCCCCCACGGCGCGGACGGCGCGGAGGATCTCGCCGACCCTGTGGATCCGGCGGGCTTCCTGCCGGCAAGATCACCAAGCTCACCTTCGAGGACATCGAGATCCTCTGCAAGGACGACGACGCCGACCTGTACACCTTCAAGGTGCACCTGCATCAGGCCGAGGAGATCTCCCACCTGATGGCGGCCAAGGACCTGGGCGACGTCCTGAACTTCAGCTTCGCGCTGAGGCCCGACGGCGACAACCGGCTGGTCGATCGCAGTGACTACGAAGAGACCAACAACCGCATCATCGAGCAGTACAACCTGCCCATCCCGGTCCTGATCGACCTCGACACATACGTGCAGCCGGGCACCGCCCCGGAGGCGTTCGTTCCGGGTCAGGCACCGGCGGCCGCCGCGGCCACGCCCGAGGCCGAGGCCTCATCAAAGCCGGAGACGACGCCCGAACCCTGACCAGGCGCCCGCCGCCTGGCCCTACTGGTGCCCCTCCCCCAGCAGGAGGGGCGCCAGTGCGTCCGCCAGCGCATCCTCGACCCGCTGGAGGGTTTCGGCGGCCGTGCCGGAGGTGTCTACCCGGCGGGTCGCGTGCGGCCCGAGCCGCTCGGCCAGATCGGCACCCTGCGAGGCCATGCGACGCGCCGCCTCCTCGACCGGCATGCCCCGTTTCGTCAGCCGGAAGCGCTGATCGGACTCGCGACAGGTGATCAGCCAGACCTCGTCGCAGCGTGCCGCGAGGCCTCCCTCGACCAGCTTGATGGCCTCCACCACGACCACCAGGGCACCGGCCTGTGTCGCTGACTCCAGGGCCGCCTCCACCCGCCGCCGCACCTCCGGATGCACGATGGCCTCCAGGTCGCGGAGTGCCGCAGGGTCCTCGAAGACCACGCGGGCCAGGGCAGCTCGCTCCAGCGACCCGTCCGGGGCGAAGATCCCTTCTCCGAAGCGCGCCCGTATGGACGACAGTGTCGCCTCGCCCCGGCCCGTGGCCGCAGCAGCGACGGCGTCGGCGTCGATCACCGTGGCCCCTAGCTCGGCCAGCATGCCGGCGACCGTGGACTTGCCGCAACCGATGGGTCCGGTCAGGCCGATGAGGAACGGCCGTGCGGTCATCGGGGGGCGCGCTCCTCGAGAGCCAACCAGGCCTCTTCGGCCTGTGACAGCGCCGCGTCTACATCGGCCAGCTCGGAGGTGAGCCGCCGCAGCTCGACGTAGTTGGCCACCAGCGGATCCTGCGACAGGGACAGCTCCAGCTGGCTCTTGCGCAGCCCGAGACGCGTCAGGTCGCCTTCCACGGCGGAGACCTGACGGCGATAGGCATCCTTGGAAAGCGGCCCGGCACGAGGCGGCTTGCTGGGTCGGACCGGTTGCGCTGCCGGTCGGGCACTCGACCGTCCGGCCGTCGACGCCTTCGTCGACGGACCGGTCGAAGACGGGCGGCGGCCATCGAGTCGCCGCGCCTGGAGCTCCAGCTCGCGATCGACCGTCCAGCCCTCTGCCACCGCGCCGCGCCACTCGCGGTAGCTGCCCTCGAAGGCCGCCGCGCGCCCCGGTCTCTCGTCGGTGCCGGGCTGAACGACCCAGAGCCGGTCGCAGACACTCTCCAGCAGACGCCGATCGTGGGAGACGATCAGGAGCGTGGCCTCCGACTCGCGCAGGAAGCTCTCCAGTGCTTCGCGCGCCGGGATGTCCAGGTGGTTCGTGGGCTCGTCCAGGAGCAGCAGGTTGGCCGCCGTCACGCCGAGCAGTGCCAGCTCCAGCCGGGAGCGCTCGCCGCCGGACAGCTCGGAGACGGGCTTGAATACATCCTCGCCGCGGAACAGGAAGCGCGCCAGATAAGAGCGGGCGGGCCCCATATCCACGCGGGCCGCCTCGAGCATCGCATCCAGCACCGTCGTGCCGGGAAACGCCTGCCGGCGGATCTGGGCCAGGTGGGCCGCCTGCACGTTGGCGCCCAGTCGGGGGAAGCCGTCGAGCGGGGCCAGCTCGCCGGCGATGGTCCGCAAGAGCGTCGTCTTGCCCGCCCCGTTGGGACCGACGATGCCGATCCGGTCGCCTCGACTGGCGGCCAGCCGTGCCACCTCCACGATGGGCACCCGCCCGGGTCGGTGGAGGCTCGGCCCGAAGCCGGCCACGACGCCCTCCAGCGAGACGACCATGTCACCGGAGCGTGCCGGTCCACCACCCAGCAGTCCCGTGACCGGCAGCGCCAGGCGAGGTGCACGCTTCGGCGCCTCGACGCGCTCCAGCTGCTCCAGGCGCCGCTCGTGCTCGTGCATCTTGCTGAACTTGCGGTGACTGCGGTAGCGCTGGATGAGCTCCTGCTCGCGGGCCGCGGCCCCGGCGCTCACCTCGGCGTCCTTGCGCTGACGAGCATCACGCTCCTCGCGCTGAAGCAGGTACACGGAGTAGGCGCCCCGAAAGTGCTCCAGCCGGCGGTCGCGCAGCTCCCAGATGCGCGTCGCCACGGCATCCAGGAACGCTCGGTCGTGGGAGGCCACCAGCAGAACGCCGGGGCGCCGGCCGAGGGCCACTTCCAGCCACTCCATCGCGCCCACGTCCAGGTGATTGGTCGGCTCGTCGAGCAGCAGCACCTCGGGATCCGCCACCAGCAGTCGCGCCAGCGCAACGCGCGTCTGCTCGCCACCCGACAGCTCCAGCGATGGACGCAGCCAGTCCCCGCTGGGGATGCCCAATCCGGACAGCGCTTCCTCCACGCGCTGATCGAGGTGATAGCCGTCAAGCGCCTCGAAGCGCTCGCGCGCGGCCGCGTAGTCCGCCGACTCCACGGCGGCAGCGCCGGCTGCCTCCTGCTCTGCCAGCGACTCCTCCAGGGCCTCGACCTCCTGTGCGCCGGAGCGCACCAGGTGACGCACATCGCGGGCGCCCGCCAGGCTGGGATCCAGATTCGACTCTTGCCCCAGCATCCCCACGCGGACGCCCTTGGCCACGCGAACGCGCCCGGCGTCCGGTTGGTCGCGCCCCGCTGCGATGCGCAGCAGGGTCGTCTTGCCCGCCCCGTTGGGGCCCACCAGCCCGACGCGCTCGCCATGGGCGATCGAGGCGCTGATGGAGTCAAGGATCAGGAAGTCGCCGACCTCCCGTCGGACCGCGTCCAGGCGAAGGACGGACATCTAGGCGCTCGCCAGGAGCCGTTGCACCTGCGGCGTCCGCTGGGCAGCTGGGAGGCGCTGGCACCACGAACAGAAGTGCGTGCCTCGCGCCCCGAGCACTATCCGGCGTGTCGGGCGGCCGCAGCGCGGGCAGGGCTTGCCCGTGCGCCCGTACGCGTTGAGGTAGTGCTGCATGCCGCCCTCTCCCTCCAGCGAGATGTAGTCGTCGATGGAGCTGCCGCGTCGTTCGATGGCCTCGGTGAGGACTGCGCGCACCGCCTGGTAGAGCCGTCGCTCGTCATCCGGATGGAGACTGGCCGCGGCGCGCAGAGGATGGAGGCGGGCACGCCAGAGGGCCTCGTCGGCGTAGATGTTGCCGATGCCGGCCACGAACGACTGGTCCAGGAGCAACGGCTTGAGCCGTCCCTTGCGCCGCCGGAGTATCCGGCGGAACGCGCGCAAGGTGAAGTCATCGTCGAGCGGTTCGGGACCATGCTCCGCGAAAAGGTCAGCCACCTCGTCCGCGCCCAGCACCCGGCCCGCCTCGTCGCGTCGGTACAGGCCCGCCCGCGCGAACTTGCGCACGTCCCGGAGCAGCAGCCAGCGGCCGTCCGCCAGCTCGAAGCGCAGGTGGACGTGACGATCGTGCTCCGTGCCGGCCGGCACCAAGTGCAGCTGCCCGGTCATCTTGACCTGGAGTGCCAGCACGCCGTCGCCAGAGAGCGTGATGACCAGCCATTTGGCGCGCCGCGCTACGTCCAGGATCTCCCGGCCTCGCAGCTCCTCGCTGAACCGATCGGGAGTGGGGTGCTTGACGACGCGCGGCCAGTCGAACCAGACCTCGCGGATCAGGGCACCCACCACCAGCGGCCGCAGCTCGCGCGCGATCGTCTCGACCTCAGGTAGCTCGGGCATCCGCTGAGTCTAGGTTCGCGACGCTCCCGCCGTGGCTGCGCGCGGGATGGCTGTCATCGACTCCCAGTCGTCGCCGCTCTTGAGGTCCACGTCGAGCGGCACGTCCAGTGTCATGGCGCTCTCCATCACCTCCCGAACCACCGGCGCCAGCTCTGCCAGCTCCGAGCGCGGTACCTCGAACAGCACCTCGTCGTGCACGGAAAGGAGCATCCGGGCCGCCGATCCGTCGCGTCGCAGCCGCTCGTGGAGGCGGATCATGGCGATCTTCACGGCATCCGCGGCGGTGCCCTGGATGGGCATGTTGATGGCCATCCGCTCGCCCGCGCCACGCAGCGTCGAGTTGCGCGCCTCCAGCTCCGGGATCCAGCGGCGCCGGCCCAACAACGTCTCGACGTAGCCCTGACGCTTGGCCACATCCTTGATGTGGATCATGTAGTAGGCGATGCCGCTGTAGGCCGCGAAATACGAGTCGATGAACTCACGCGCGTCGGCGCGCGCGATGCCCGCCCGGGAGGCCAGCCCGAAGTCGCTCATGCCGTAGGCCAGCCCGAAGTTGACCATCTTGGCCATCGAGCGCTCGTCCGCCGTCACGTCCAGGGCGTCCTTGCGGAGCACGCGGGCTGCCGTCTCGCGGTGGATGTCCGCCCGTCGCTCGAAGGCCTCGCGCAGATGCACGTCACCGGACACGTGGGCCAGGATGCGCAGCTCGATCTGGCTGTAGTCGGCCGCCAGCAGGGTCCTGTCGGGATCGCCCGCCACGAAGGCGCGGCGGATGCGCCGCCCGAGCTCCGTCCGGATGGGGATGTTCTGGAGGTTCGGGTCGGTCGAGGAGAGGCGCCCGGTGGAGGCTACCGCTTGGTGGAAGGTCGTGTGCAGTCGTCCCGTTGTTGGATCGAGCAGCAGCGGCAGCGCGTCCACGTAGGTGCTCTTGAGCTTGGTGTACAGCCGCCAGTCGAGGAGCATCGGGATGGCCGGATGTGCCGGACGGAGTTCCTCCAACACGGACGCATCGGTCGAGTAGCCGGTCTTGGTGCGCTTTCCCCGCGGCAG
>JACCQX010000188.1 GCA_013813905.1 Chloroflexota bacterium | reverse complement strand
GATCAGCGCCATCAATGCGCCGCCCAGCTACATCCTCGCGGCACGGGCTGCGCTGACGATGCAGGATCCGGAGCGCGCTCGGCTCGCCCTGAAAGGCCTTGAGGCCACCGGCGTCCGGGGACCGGCGCTGACCATGCAGCGCGAGGCGATGGAAGCGGGGCTTGCGACGCTCGAGGGCCGCGCGGTCGAGGCCGTCAACGGCTTCCGTGACACCGGTCGGCGGCTGAAAGAGGAGGGCATGGTCCTGGAGGTCGCTCTCAACGGGCTCCTCAGCGTGCAGCTACTGGGGTCGAGCAACCCTGACGCCCGAGGCCTTGGGGACGAAGCGCGCGAGATCTTCGTTCGTCTGGGTGCGCGACCCTTCATCCGACAGATGGACGATGCCTTGGCGGAGCCTTCCGATGAACGGGAGTCAGTCCCGTCGAAAGTGTCGGAGAGAGTGGAGGCCCCGGCACCGTCCTGAGGTCGCCATCGAGATCACGATCGGGGGTTATCGGCGACCGCGGCGAGCACCGCCTTGAGCTCGAAGGGGCTGAGGCCGGGGTGCTTCGAGACGATCAACGCCACGAGGCCCGCGATGTGCGGCGCGGCGAAGCTGTTGCCTGTCGCGACCGTCGATCCGCCGTCCTTCCAGGCGATGGGCACGTCGACGCCCCACGCCCCGAACTCGACCGGCGGTGCCGGGTTGTAGTAGATGCGCCAGGGGTCGGCGACCGCATGAGCCGCCACCGAGAAGACCGATGCGAACAGCGAGGGATAGCTGGCACCGGTGACGTTGTTAGCCGCGCTGACCAGTGCCGTACCGCGGAAGTAGGCTTGGTCGACGACCTCGTGAAAGGCGGGGAACAGTGCGGCACTCTTGGACGAGAGGCTCAGATTGGCCACTTGCACGCCCCGCTCCACGGCCCACTCCAGGCCGGCCAGGAACGCGGCACCCTTGCCACGCAGGTCCGCGCCAAGCACGCGCACTGACACGAGCTCCACGTCCGGCGCCAGCCCCAGGATGATCCCGCCGCAAGCCGTGCCATGACCGAACAGGTCGCCAGCATCGTCCGGAACGACCTTGGGCTCTCCGTCTAGCATCTCCACCGCGACGCTCTCCACCACGCGCCCGTGCAGGGCCTGATGCTGCCGCTCCAAGCCGCTGTCGATGATGGCCACGGTGACGCCGGCGCCCGTCGACCCACCCCAGGCCCACTCCCGGCCGATGGCGTCCACTCGCACGGATCGCAACAGGCCGCTGCCCTCCCCCGCGAAGGGCTCCGACCAGGCGGGAAGAAGCGGCTCCGTCATCCGGGATCCCGCCGGATCAACCGCGCCGGCCGGGGCGCGTGGCGTGACGCCCGACCACCTCAAGGATGTCCGAGACCAGCGTTAGCTCACGATCCGTCATCCCGTTGAGCTGGCTGACCTGATCCACGAGGCGCCAGAAGGGCGCTTCCTCATCGCGATCCAGATCCGCGGTCGCCGCGCTGACGAGCGACTCCACCGCCGCCTCGTCCAGCTCCACGTCCCCTAGCTCCCGGAACACCTCACGCAGCAGCCGGCTCGTGTCACGCTGGACGCGGGTGGCGTTGATGGCAGCGGCAGCCTGCGCGGCGAAGGCGCCCAGCAGCTCCATGTCGCGCAGGGAGAACGTGGCGGAGCCGCGCTTGTCCAGTACCTGGAGCACCCCCACCGGGTGCTGCCCATCGATGAGCGGCACGGCCGCGATGGAGCGCGGCACGTAGCCCGTGCGCTCGGCGGTCCGCCGATCAAAGCGAGGATCGGCCAGCACGTCGGACAGCGCGAGCGCCTGACCCGTGGAGAAGACGTAGCCCACGATCCCCTGCGATGGGGGAACGGACAGTCCGACGGCGCCCGCACCCTGAGCGCCCGCCGCGACACGGAACTCGAGCCGGTCCGGCTCGCGCTCGAAGATGGCGATCGATGCCGCCTCAGCGTCGAAGAGGGTGGCCGTCGCCTCCACGATGGAGCGGAGCAGCGCCTGCTCGACGTCGCCCTGGAGCTGCCGTGCGACAGCCGACCGCCGCGCTGCCTCCCGAAGGAGGTGGAACGCGGCGGTGAGCTCGTCGTGGTCCGAAGCCATGCCCGATGCGGGCTAGCAGGATCGGCTCACCTCAGGCGCGAGGCGTGTCCCTCGACATCCTCGTCGTCGTCGGCCTTGAGCGCCTTGATGCCATGACCCTCGGTGTCGTCCTCGTCGCCGGCCTTGGGCGCCTTGATGCCATGACCCTCGGTGTCCTGCTCGTCGTCCGTGGCGCGGACGGAGAACCGGTGGCCCTCGACATCGTCATCGGCAGCTGCCTCGCCGCCCAGCCGCACGGATCGCGATTCGCCGCCCATCTTGTTGTCCATCGTTCGATGTCCTCTAGCCGTGTTGGCGGGACACGTCTGTGACCCGGCCTGGCGCAACAGTACGCCGCTGGCGCGCCGTCCGTGAGCCTGGATGTGACAGCCCGAGTGTCCGACAGCCGACAGGGAGCCAGTCGGCTCGCTCAACGTTCCGCCCTGCGTGCCAGGTGGTCCACGTCCGTGATGATGAGCGTGTCTCGTTCGATCCGGACGAGTCCATCGTCGACCAGTGCGCTGAGCAGCTTGTTCACGCTCTGTCGGGTGCCTCCGATCATCGACGCCAGGTCTGATTGGGTGTAGGGCCAATCGAGACGGACCTCGCCGGCCAGCGCGGCATCCTGCTCGCGAGCCAGGCGCGTTAGGCGCATGGCAAGCCGCCCCGCCAGATCCAGGAAGTGCAGCTCTTCGACGTGTCCCGTGATGCGCCGGAGCTCGTGCGAAAGTCCCGCCAGCAGCGCGTCACGAAGTCCCGTATCCCCGTCCAGCAGCGCGCGAAAGTCGGCTCTGGGCAGCGTGATGGTCTCCATCGGCTCGAGCGCGACGGCGGTCGCGGACCTCGGCGCTCCGTCGAGGAGCGCCAGCTCACCGAAGAAGTCACCGGGACGGAGTGTCGCGATGATGGCCTCCTCACCCTCCGTCGAGGGAAGGGTGACCTTGGCCGTACCGCTCGCGACGATGTGCAGCGAATCGCCAGGGTCGCCTTGGTGGAAGATCACCTCGTTGCGGCGGAAGCGACGGCGACGCAGGCCGCGGGCCACCTTGCGCACCGTGTCGTCATCGGCGTGGGCGAAGAGGGCGCAACGGCGCAGGCTATCGATCGCGAACGTGTCGTCCATCCGTCCCCGTCCTCTAGGCGCCCGTGGCGGCCATGGGCGTGGCCCCACGATGAAGGTCGAGCAAGCGGGACGTCAAGCCCGGGCCTGAGCCGACCAGCTCCAGGAAGGCGGCGCCTTCCAGAGCCAGCAGGGTGCCGGACCCCAGCGCTGTCACCGTGGCGGTGCGGCGGCCGCCGCTGAGCAGGCCGATCTCGCCGAAGACATCCTCCGTGGCCATGCGCCGCAGGACCCGCTCCGGCCGACCGTCGACCATGTGTTGCGTCACCTCGACGCTGCCCTCCGCGATGACGTAGAAGCGATCCGCTGGCTCGCCCTGGCGGATTATGACCTGGCCCGCCGCCATGGGGATCACCGCAAGCTGGGCCATGGCGGCTTCCAGGCGCGCCGGAGGCATCCCGGCAAGGACAGGAACATGGAGCAGACGCTCACGCAAGGCGTCCCGCGCGGGCCGCTGGACGGCATGGCGACCGAGCAGCGGCACCGCTATGCCGATCGAGACGGCCACCAGCAGCCCGGATGCCGCGAGTACCGGGTCCGGGCCGAGCGTGACGGCCAGGACGGGTATCAGGAACGAGCCGGCGGCATAGGCTGTCACGGAGAGCGTCTCCATGGCACCGATCACGCGGCCCCGGATCTCATCGGGCACGATGCGCTGGAAGAGCGTGGTGCCGATCACCTCGACGAGTAAAGCCCCCGCCGAAGCCACGACCAGCGCGAGCATCGCCGCGCCCAGTGATCGAGCCTGACCCAGTATGAGGACGCTTCCGGCGAAGGCCAGCCCGCCGATGATCAGCGGCGGGGCCAGCCGGCGACGGAGGACGAGGGCACTCGATACGAGCGCTCCCAGGAGGCCGCCGGCGCCGACGGCGGCATTGAGCAGCCCGGTGCCCGCATCACCCGACCGCAGAACGTCCACGGCAAGGACGACGGTCAACACGCCCAGGCCGCCGGCCACGAAGGCCCCCACGACGTTCAGCACAGTCAGCGCGAGCAGAGGCATGGTGATGGGCCGGATCGCCGCGCGCACCGACAGCCGTGCTGCATCTCCGGCGGGGTCATCGCTCACTTCGGCAGTTGCGCTGGACCCGGCACGTGCTGCGCTCCGGTCCCCGGCGCGGGAAGAAGGAAGGCCCCACAGGACCACGGCCACGATCGCGAACGAGGCGGCGTTCAGTAGGAACGCCATGGTGAGCCCGCCGAAGCCGATGAGGATCCCGGCGACGGCGGGGCCGATGACGAAGGCCAGGTTGTCGAGCCCGGACCAGGTGCTGTTGGCCGGCCCGAGCTCGGACTCGTCCCGCACCAGTGCCGGGATGTAGGAGCCGATGGCCGGCGAGAAGAAAGCGGAGAAACAGGTGGCGACGATGGCCAGCACCACGATGAGCTCCACCGGCCCGCCAAGGGTCACCACGGCCGCCATGCCGACCATGATCAGGCCGCGTGCCACATCGGTGACGAGGAGGATCAGGCGGCGGTCCAGGCGATCGGCGGCGATCCCGGCCGGGATGGACAGCAGGATGTAGGGGAGCACTCGGGCCGCCCCCACGATGCCCAGAACGACCGGGTCCGCAGCCTGTTCATAGATGACGATCAGGAGGGCAACGAGGTAGAGCCAGTCCCCGATCGAGGAGACGAACTCCCCGAACATCAGACGGCTGAGATCCCTGTTGGCGAGGACCCGACGGTACACGGCGAGCACGCGCATCAAGCCTCACGCTGCGCTGGCGCCAGGCAGGCGCTTGTCAACCACTTTACAGTCGGGCCGTCGGCTGAGACGTTGACCTGTGCACCACCGACCCGCATCCTGCATGGTGCGGGCGACCACGCAGCGCGGTTGCGTGGGACCTCACAGGACCGGAGCGTGATAGCGATGCCGAACAAGGATCCGAAGGCGACCGAAGACGATCCTCAGCTGAACGACCCCGACGGTGACGACACCGAAGGACACAGTTTGATGATCGATCCCACGACCGCTCGACAGCATGCGCGGGTGAAGGAACAGGACGTTGACCGAGCCGCTCGCGACCGCCAGCGCCAGAGGGATGCTCGCGGCCGTTAGTGAAGTTCAGCTAGTCGCGTCTCCTGATCTGCAGGAGACGACTCACCAGGACGGATCAGCCGCCCCTTCGCATCCGAGCTGCACGATGACCGGGCCGAGCGCCCGGTCATCACTCTGTCTGGCTTCGGACAGCGGGAGCGGCGACATCCCGACGCAAGGACAGCCTTCGGATCGACCGCCTCAGTGTCGCGGGATCGCTCTTGCATCGCGCTATGACACCGCTCTATCGGTCCACACGGCTGCCACCCCGGCGGCAGGAAGGAGGACCGAGATGAACCACCCTTACACCCTCCAGTCCCTGGCGAATGAGCGCCAGAGCGATCTGCTCGCAGAGGCCCGTCAGGCGCGGCTGGTCCGGTCCGCCAAGGTCCGAAGCGAACACGTCGCGGCACGAACCCCGCGGCCTCGTCTGCGCCATGGCCTGGCGACCACGATGCTGGCCACTTCCGCAGCTTTGGTGGCGGTGGTCGTCCGCCCCTTCTGACGCCACCGCAAGAGCAGAGCCCCGCCGCCAGGGCGGGGCTCTTCATGCCTTGGCGAGAGATACGTTGCTCTACTCGCCCAGAGCCTCCCCTTCGGTCGACGGCTGATCCTCGGCAGGGGTGCCCGTCGACGAGGATCGCGAGCTGCGCAGGTTCGTCGCCACTTGGCTGCTCTTGCTGGCCACGCGCTGCCCGACCGATTCGGTCACGCCGGCGGCCTTGTGCGCGATGGGGCCCGCCTTTCCAGCGGCGGCAGCGGCCAGCTCGGCAGCCTTGGCGGCGACTTCCTTGAGGGCCGGACTGGCCTGCGTGGCCAGTTGGTCGATCATGTGCTGAAGCTGACCGACCATCTGCTGGACATCCGGCCGACGGCTGCCGCTCGTGCTGGACGGGTCCTCATCAAGTGACCCGCTGGATGCGTCGCCGAAGCCGCTCGATGCGTCGCCGTAACTGCCGGATCCGTCGGTGGTGCCGCTGAAGGCACTGATGTCGTCGCCGGCGCTGGTCTCGGCCGGCTCGCCGCTGCCTTCCGCCTCCTCGATGGTTTCCGGGCCGGGCATCTGGAACGTCTCGTCCGTAGGCCGGTCGGGAGCGGCTTCAGTCATGTTGGCCGTGTCGTCGGTCTGGGGCGTGGGGGTCGCTCGTGTCTCGTCCATGGTTCCTCCTGCGGCGTGGCGCGGGGATGGGCGCGCCGCCATGAACGAGTGTGGCGGGTCGGACCTTTCAGTGCCGGAAATGCCGCCGGCCGGTAAGCAGCATGGTCGCGCCAGCTCGCTCCGCGACTGCTACGACCTCTGCGTCGCGCTGCGATCCCCCGGGCTGCACAAAGGCGGTGACGCCCGCCGCCAGGCACAGCTCGACGCCATCGGGAAACGGGAAGAAGGCGTCCGACCCACAGGCCGCGCCGGAGGCTCGGTCCGGGCCGGCTTTCTCGACGGCTAAACGGCATGAGTCGACCCGGCTCATCTGCCCGGCGCCCACACCCACGACAGCTTGCTCGCGTGTTAGCACGATAGCATTCGAGCTGACGTGTCGAGCGATGCGCCAGGCCAGCTCCAGGTCGATAAGTTCGCTGGGCGATGGCGAGCGTGTCGTTGCGGTCCGCCACGCGCCGGGGTCATCGGCCTCTGCCCGGTGATCCGACTCGGCGAGCAGGACACCGCCGCCGGCCGTGCGCAGCTCGATACCCGGCGAAACGGGCAAGAGGACGGTCGGGTCCTCGATCAGGCGCAAGTTTGGCTTGGCAGCCAGGGCCTGCCGGGCGTCCGGGTCGAAAGCCGCGGCGACGACGACCTCGAGGAAGATGTCCGTGAGGTCCAGCGCCAGGGAAGCATCGACCGTGCCGCGGACCGCCACCACACCACCGAAGGCACTCGTCGGGTCGCCCGCCAGGGCCCGCAGCCAAGCCGTGCCGATGTCGGCCGCCTCGGCGGCGCCGCACGGGTTGAGGTGCTTGATGATGGCCACGGCGGGGCCGCGCAGGTCCCGCGCCAGAGCGGCCGCGGCTGAGGCGTCGAGGATGTTGTTGTAGGAGAGTGGCTTGCCCTGGAGCAGGCGCATCCCGGTCGCGAAGGGTCCGCTCTCGGGCACAGCGTCGCGACGGCGATAGAGCGCCGCGGCCTGATGCGGGTTCTCCCCGTAGCGAAGCTGTTCGACGTGTTCCAGGCGAAGGCTCAGGTGGGCGGGGAACGTCTCGGGCACAGTGGACGCTGCGACCACGTCGTCCGGTCCGGCCGCGGCGCCGCCGGTGCCCAGCACGTCGGGCAGCGTGCGGGCGATAATCGTTTCGTAGGCCGCCGTGTGCGCGAACGCCGCCACCGCGAGTGACCGACGCGTCTCTTCGGGGACCGTCGGGCCGCCAGCCAGAGCGGCAAGCAACCGGGGATAGTGATCGGGATCCGTGACCACGGCCACGTTGGCGTGGTTCTTGGCCGCGGCCCTGACCAGCGTCGGGCCGCCGATGTCGATCTCCTCGATCAGCTCGTCGGCGGTGATGTCCGCCCGTTGCGAAACCGCCTCGAAGGGATAGAGGTTCACGACCACGAGCTCGAAGGGCTCGATGCCCGCCGCGGCCAGCTGCGCCCGGTGATCGGCCCGCCGCCGGTCCGCCAGCACGCCCGCCGCGATGCGCGGATGGAGCGTCTTGACGCGTCCGTCGAGCATCTCGGGCGCGCCCGTGACGACGCTCACATCGGTGACCCTGAGGCCTGCCTCGCGAAGGACCCGGGCGGTGCCCCCGGTCGAGACCAGCTCGAAGTCGAGGGCCGTGAGACCTCTGCCCAGATCCTCCAGCCCGCGCTTGTCGGAGACGGAGATCAGGGCGCGGCGACGCGACGGCAGATCGGCGGCCAGGGCGGCGTCCAGTACGACGCGGGGCTCGGACACGGACACGGACGCGGCACCGGCCAGCATCAGGGCCGCGGCGCGCGGCAGCAGCCGATGCTCCAGGGCGTGGAGCCGACCCAGCAGCGCCTCGCGGTCATCAGTAGGCAGGACCGGCTCCGACTCCTGGAGGAGGATGGGCCCGCCGTCGAGCCTGGCATCGACCACGTGTACCGTGACGCCGGTTAGGCGAACGCCGGCGACCAGCGCCTCACCCACGGCGTCCGTGCCGGGGAAGGCCGGCAAGAGGCTGGGATGAACGTTCAGGATCCGGTCGGGGAACGCGGCGAGCGTGCCCGGGCCGACCACGCGCATGAACCCGGCCAGGACGACGAGATCCGGCGCCGCCGCCTGCAGAGCGGCCGCCAGGGACGCGTCCCAGTCGCTGCGGTCGAGGTAGGCGTCAGGCGACACCAGCACTGTGGGGATGCCCGCCGAGCGAGCGGTCTCGAGGCCGCGGCACTCGCGGTCGGCCGCGACCAGCACCACCGCACCGCCAAGAGTGCCGTGGCGCTCCGCCGCGAGCAGCGCCCGCAGGTTGCTCCCCTCCCCCGAGACGCAGACCGCGACGTTCTTCACGGGTGCTCGCGGTAGCGCGAGGGTCCCGTCAGTGAAGCCGGCACCACCCGGCCGATGCGCCAGGCCTCGATGGCCCGAGCCTCCATGAACCGCAGCGTCGCGTCAGCCGCATCGGGCTCCACGATCACGGCCATCCCTATGCCCGAGTTGAACGTCGCGCGCGACTCCGGGCCGGAGAGGCCGGCACGCTCAGCGACCAGCTCGACGATCCGCGGCACCGGCCACAAGCCGGGGGTCAGGGAGACGCCCAGACCGGCGGGCACGGCCCGGGGGATGTTGCCCGGCAGCCCGCCGCCCGTGACGTGCGCCAGCCCGCCGATGCGGGAGCCGCCGTCTTGAGCAGCCTCCAGGAGTGCCAGGATGTGCGACGCGTACAGTCGCGTCGGGGCGAGCAGCGCCTCGCCCACGCTGCCGCCATCCCACAGCGTGCCATCGAGTCCCAGCCGCTCGTCCGCCAGCAGCGAGCGGACCAGGGAATAGCCATTGGCGTGCAGGCCGGAGGACGCGAGCCCGACCACGACGTCCCCCTCCCTCGCCGCCGACCCGTCGATCAGGCGGTCGCGCTCGACGATGCCCAGGCAGAAGCCGGCCAGGTCGAAGGCGTCGGCTGCCATCAGGCCGGGATGCTCGGCCGTCTCCCCGCCCACCAGCTCGCAATCGATGGCTTCGCAGGCGTGGGCGATCCCGGCCACGATGGTGGCCACCCGCTCCGGGTCGACCTTGCCCAGCGCGAGATAGTCCAGGAAGGCGAACGGTCGGGCGCCGTGGCAGACCACGTCGTCGGCGCACATGGCCACCAGGTCCTGGCCTATGGTGTCGTAGCGGCCCATCCGCCGGGCGATCTCGGTCTTCGTGCCGACGCCGTCCGTGGCGGCCACCAGGAGGCTCTCCACGCTGGACCCCGAGGGCATCGGCAATGGCAGGGCCGCCGCGAAACCGGACCTGCCCGCCAGCAGGTCCGACGTCCCGCCGACCCGCTGGCGCAGGAGCTCCACGGCGCGATCGCCTGCCGCCACGTCCACCCCCGCCTCGGCGTAGGCGTCACGCGCCGGAACGCTCATCCGACGGGCGCCACCGGCGGCCCGGCGGGCACTTCCGACCGCGACTCCAGCACCCATTTGTGCGACTCCGCGTCGTACGGCACGGGCACCGGGTACTGACCGTCGAAGCAGGCGAAGCAGAAGCGCTCGCGTGGCAGTCCGATGGCGTCCAGGACCCCGCCGATGGACAGGTAGGCCAGTGAATCGGCGCCCACGAAGTCGCGGATGCCAGCCCGGTCCAGCCGCGCCGCGATGAGCTCCCTTTCGATCTGGGTGTCGATGCCGTAGAAGCAAGGATGGTGGATGGGCGGTGCGCTGATGCGCAGGTGGACCTCGGCCGCACCCGCCCGCCGCAGCATCTCCACGATGCGTCGTGTCGTGGTCCCGCGCACGATCGAGGCGTCGACGACGATGAGGCGACGACCGCGCACCTGGTCCGGCAGCGGACTCAACTTCACCGTCACGCCACGCTGCCGCAGAGCCTGGCTGGGCTGGATGAAGGTCCGACCGGCGTAGCGATTCTTGACCATCCCCTCGCGGTACGTGATCCCGCTGCGTTCGGCATAACCGGCGGCAGCCGCAGACCCCGTGTCCGGCACGGGCATCACGAGGTCGGCCTCGACCGGCGCCTCGGTGGCCAGCTCCTCGCCCATCCGCCGGCGGACCTCGTACAGGTTGCGTCCCACCATGAACGAGTCCGGCCGGGCGAAGTAGATCAGCTCGAAGACGCACAGCTGCTCGCGACCCGGTGCGAAGCGAACGGATCGAGGCCCGCCGGGCTCGCCCAGAACGACCATCTCCCCGGGCTCCACATCGCGCACGAAGCTGGCGCCCACGACCTCCAGGCCGCACGTCTCCGAGCTGAGCACCCAGCCGTGTGAGCCATCCGCCTCGGCCGGCAAGCGGCCCAGCACCAGCGGCCTGATGCCGAACGGGTCGCGGACGCCTATGACCCGAGTCTCGTCCATGGCCACCAACGAGTAAGCCCCTTTCACCCGGGGGAGCAGCCGCGCCAGCGCCTCGACCAGGTCGGCGGCCGGCTCTCCCGCCAGCAGGGCAGTAAGGAGCTCCGTGTCGCTCGTGCCGACCATCGCGCCAGTGCCGGCGTCCAGCTCGTCGCGCAACTGACGCGTGTTGACCAGGTTGCCGTTATGGCCCAGCGCGACCGTGCGCCGCGGCCCCAGACGGAAGGCGGGCTGGCTGTTCTCCCAGACGCTGGAGCCGGTGGTGGAGTAGCGGCAATGGGCGATGGCTCGGTCGCCGCGAAGTGACGGCATCCGCCGATCGTCCAGCACCTGCGCGACGAGTCCCAAGTCCTTGTAGACCATCACGCCGGTGCCGTCGCTGACGGCCAGACCGGCCGACTCCTGCCCGCGGTGCTGAAGAGCGAAGAGACCCAGCGCGGCGAGCGGCGCAGCCTCCCGTCCGGCGGAGAAGACGCCCAGCACGCCGCACACCTCAGCCGTCCTCGCCCAGGGCGCGCGGCAATCCCGCCTGCCAGGAATGGCGCAGAACGGTCAGCGACTCATCGATCTCGTCGGCCACGCCTGCACCGCGACCTTCCGCCGCACCGGTGGCGCCCTCACCCGTGAGCTGGATGCGCAGCCGATCTCCGCCGACCGCGCCCAGGCGCCGCACCGGCAGGCCGTGCCGGCGCGCCAGGGCATGCAGTTCGTGCCAGCGTCCCGGCTCGACCGAGACGACGACCCGCCCCGGTCCCTCACCGAACAGCTCCGCCGCCGGCGCCGAGCCGATCGAGAGATGCAGGTCCGCCCCCAGGTCACCCCACATGGCGCATTCGGCCAGGGCCACGGCCAGGCCGCCGCCGCTCACGTCCTGGGCGGAGCGCAGGAGGCCATCTGCCGCCGCCTCGGGCAGGAAGGCGAGGAGGGCCGCCTCGTGAGCGAGGTCGACGTCAGGGGTCTGATCGTCCGGCGTGGTGCCCGCGTGCTCCGCGTAGATCGACCCGGCCAGACCCGGAACGGTTTCGCCCAGCAGCGCCACCAAGTCCCCTTCCGCCCGAAAGGCCGGACCCACGCGACGTTCGACGTCTTCCAGCAGCCCCACGATACCGACCTGCGTGGTCGGCGCGATGGCTCCCTCGAGCGACTCGTTGTAGAGGCTCACGTTGCCGCCCGTGACCGGCAGGCCCAGCGCCCGACAGGCGTCGCCCAGGCCGCGGACCGCCTGCTGGAGTCGCCAGGACTCCTCGGGGCGCTCGGGATCACCGAAGTTGAGGCAGTTGGTGACGCCCAGCGGCCGGGCGCCGGTCACGGCCACGTTCCGGGCGCACTCCGCCACGGCGCTCAGCGCGCCCAGGTAAGGGTCCAGCAGCCCGACGCGGGCGTTGGCGTCCGTGGCCATGACCAGCGCCTTGCGGGTTCCCTTGATGCGGATGACGGCGGCGGCACGCTCGTTCGCTTCGACCGTGTCGGCGCCCACTGTGGCGTCGTACTGGGTGGTGAGCCAGGCGCGACTCGACAGGTTCGGGTCGCCCAGCAGGGCCACGAGCACAGCGCCCGGGTCCATGCCGCGCTCGGGCAGGCCGTCGTGCGGCAGGTCCGGCGCTCCCGGGGCGGGTGCACGGCGGCTGTGCGTCGGCGGGCGCGCCTCGCGCTCGTAGACGATGGCCTCGCTGGTGAGGGCGCGCGCCGGTATCCGCGCCAGCTCTCGCCACGTGCCGCCCTCGGGCGAACCCCCCGGCCGTCCCGACGGACGGTCGCCTCGGGTCACGACCGTTACGTCGCCATCCTCCGTGACGCGCCCGATGACCGCCGCCGGCAGGCCCCAGCGCGTGCAGACCGCGAGCACAGCGTCAAGCCGCTCGGGGCGCACGATGGCCAGCATCCGCTCCTGAGACTCGCTGATCATCAACTCGAAGGGCGCCATGCCCTCCTCCCGGCGCGGGATCGCCTCCAGGTACACCTCGATGCCGGTCCCCGCCCGGTCAGCGGTCTCCGCCGTGGCGCAGGTGATGCCCGCGGCGCCCAGATCCTGAAGCCCCTCCACGAGACGCTCGCGTATCAGCTCCAGGCTGGCCTCGATGAGCAGCTTCTCCGCGAAGGGGTCACCGACCTGCACGGTCGGGCGCTTGGCGCCATCCGCGTCGGCGATGCCGAAGGCCGCGCTGGCCAGCACGGACGCACCGCCGATGCCGTCCCGGCCGGTGGTCGAGCCGAACAGCACCGCCAGGTTGCCTGGTCCGGGGGCCGCCGCCCGCGTCAGGTCACGCTCGTCCAGCAGCCCCACGGCCATCACATTGACCAGCGGGTTGGCGGCGTACGAAGGATGGAAGACGAGCTCGCCGCCGACGGTGGGCACGCCCACGCAGTTGCCGTAGCTGCCCACGCCGCGGACGAGGTGCCGCGTCCGCACATCAGCCGGGTGGCCGAACTTGAGAGCATCCAGGATCGCGATGGGCCGCGCGCCCATCGTGAAGATGTCGCGCAGGATGCCGCCCACGCCGGTGGCCGCGCCCTGGTACGGCTCCACGGCGCTGGGATGGTTGTGCGACTCCAGCTTGAAGGCGACGGCCAGATCATCGTCGATGCGCACCACGCCAGCGTTCTCGCCGGGACCCGCCACGACGCCCTCCCCCGTCGTGGGGAGTGTGCGGAGCAGCGATCGGCTGCTCTTGTACGAGCAGTGCTCGCTCCACATCACGCTGAACATGGCCAGTTCCAGCGCGTTCGGGTCGCGGCCGAGGCGAGTCCGGATGTCATCCAGCTCGTGGTCCGTCAGGCCCAGCACGCGATGCAGCTCGGATCGGGACGAGGGCTCTGCCGCCGCCGCCACGTCCTGCTCCGGCCCGAGCTCGTGCACGGGCGGCTCCGCTAGGCCCATCAGGCAGCCACCCCGCTGGCATGGGCGGCGGCACTTTCCAGCAGCGAGCGGAAGAGCAGCAGGCCGTCGTCGGAGCCCAGCACCGCCTCCGACGCGCGCTCTGGATGCGGCATCAGCCCGCACACGTTGCCACGCTGGTTCAGCACGCCGGCGATGTCGCGTGCCGATCCGTTCGGGTTGCCTTCCGGGTCCGCGTAGCGGAAGAGGATCCCGCCGCGAGCGTGCAGGGCATCCAGCTCCGGCTCCGGCAGGAAGTAACAGCCCTCACCGTGCGCGATGGGCAGGCGCAGCGTCGCACCGGCGGGCACCGCCGCCGTGAAGGGTGTGTCGTGGCGCTCCACGGACAGTCGCACCCAGCGGTGCTCGAAGCGCAGGGACGTGTTGCGTAGCAGCGCTCCCGGCACCAGACCGGCCTCGGCGAGGACCTGGAAGCCGTTGCATATGCCCAGCACCAGGCCTCCCCGCTCGGCGTGATCCTCTATCGCCCTCATGACGGGACTGAAGCGGGCCAGGGCGCCGGCTCGAAGGTAGTCGCCATAAGCGAAGCCGCCGGGCAAGATCACCAGCTCGCTGCCATGCAGGCCCGGATCCTCGTGCCAGAGCAGCTCCGCCTCCATGCCCGCCAGGCGCGCCGCGTGCAGGGCATCCCGGTCGCAGTTCGAACCGGGGAACACCACGATACCGGCCTTCATTCCGCTGCCGCCACCGCCACGGGCGCCACCCCGGGATCCAGCATCTCCACCGACCAGGCTTCGATGAGCGGGTTGGCGAGCAGCGCCCCCGAGAGCCGCTCCACCACCGCTCGAGCAGCCGCCTCAGAGCTCGCTTCCACGGAGAGTTCCACGTGCCGCCCGACGCGCACATCCCGGACGCCGTGGAGACCCAGCTGACCGAGCGACCCTTCCACGGCGCGACCCTGCGGATCCAAGATGCCCGCCTTGGGCATGACCGAGACGGCGAACCGGTAGGAGGTCATGAGTCGATACGGTCTTCCCGCAGATAGCGCTCGAACGAGCCGCCGGTGATCCGCTCGAAGGCCTCGACGTAGCGGGCACGAGTGCCCTCGACCACCTCGGCCGGCAGTGTCGGTGCGGGCGGTGTCTTGTCCCAGGGCTGGTCCTCGAGCCAGTCGCGCACGAATTGCTTGTCGAAGGAGGCCTGCGGACGCCCGGGCTCGTAGTCGTTGGCGTCCCAGAAGCGGCTGGAGTCGGGCGTCATCACCTCGTCGATGAGGATCAGAGCCTCGCCGCCCACCCCGTCATCGACCAGACCAAGCTCGAACTTGGTGTCGGCCAGGATGATGCCGCGATCCGCCGCGTGCGCCGCCCCGAAGCGATACAGCGCCAGGGCGATCTCGCGCGCTCGCTCGGCGACCTCCTCCCCCAGCAGCCCTACGACCGCGTCGAAGTCGATGTTCTCGTCGTGCCCCACCTCCGCCTTGGTCGAGGGCGTGAAGAGCGGCCCCGCGAGCTGGTCGCTCTCGTGCAGGCCGGCGGGCAGTGGTAGGCCGCACACCGCGCCGGTCCGGCGGTAATCCTTCCAGCCGCTGCCGGAGAGATAGCCCCGAACGATGATCTCCACCGGCAGCGGCCGGGCGCGGCGGCAGATCATCAGCCGCCCCGTCAGATCCGGGCCCGCGTCGCGGAATGCCGGCGGCAGATCTCGCGGGTCCGTGCCCAGCACGTGGTTCGGCACGATGCCCGCGGCATCCGTCGCCCGGAACCAGAAGCGGGAGAGGCCGGTCAGCACGCGGCCCTTGTCCGGGATGGGCGTCGGCAGCACCACGTCGAAGGCGCTGATGCGATCCGAGGCGATGAGCAGCAGTCGATCCCCGTCCAATGCGTACAGGTCGCGCACCTTGCCCGAACGAAGGAAGCCAGTGGCGAGCTCAGCGGGCAACGTGGACCTCCCTGGAGAGCCGGTCCAGTCGAGCCATGATGGCCGGCACGTGCTGGAGCAGGCGGCCCTCGTCGAAGCAGTCCGCGAGCGCGTCTCCGGGCAGCGCATCGGTCGCGTCGACGTCCGCCTCGATGAGCTGGCGGAAGTGGCGCCGCTCATCCGAGGCCCGCAGGGCAGCCCGCTGGACCACGGCATAGGCGGCCTCGCGCGACAGGCCGCCGGGCCTGATCAGCGCGCTGAGCACCCCTCCGCTGGCCCACAGGCCCAGGCCGCGCTCGATGTTCTCGCGCATCCGCTCCGGACGGACGATCAGGTCCTCGACCAGGCCCCGGAAACGGACCAGCATGTAGTCGAGGAGGATCGTGGCGCCGGGCAGTGCCACGCGCTCCACGGATGAGTGGCTGATGTCCCGCTCGTGCCACAGCGCCTGGTCCTCCAGCGCCGCGTGGGCGTATCCGCGCAGCAGCCGCGCCATGCCGGCCAGCCGCTCGGCCAGGATCGGATTGCGCTTGTGGGGCATCGCACTGGAACCCTTCTGGCCGCTGCGGAACGCCTCCTGGACCTCCGCGATCTCCGTGTGCTGGAGGTTTCGTATCTCCGTCGCGAAGCGCTCGATGGAGCCGCCGGTGACGGCGATGGCCGCCAGGAACGCGGCATGCCGGTCCCGCTGCACGATCTGGGTGCTCACGGGGTCCGGCGTGAGGCCCAGCTCCGCAAGCGCCTCGCTCTCGATGGCCGGATCGACCGTGGAATAGCTGCCTACCGGTCCGGAGATCTTGCCCGTGGCCAGGTCGTCCGCCGCCGCACGCAGCCTTGCGCGGTCTCGATCGACCTCGAAGGCCCAGGAGGCCAGCTTCAGGCCAAAGGTGATCGGCTCGGCGTGCACCGAGTGGGTGCGGCCCATCATCACGGTGCTGGCATGCTCCCTGGCGCGCGTCACCAAGGTCTGAAGGAGTCGGTCCAGGTCCTCGAGCAGCCGCTTCGCGGCGACGCGGCACTGGAGCGCCAGCGCGGTATCGACCACGTCGCTGCTGGTCAGCCCGAAGTGAAGCCAGCGCCCGTGCTCGCCGATGGTCTCCGAGACCTGCGACACGAAGGCGATCACGTCATGATCCGTGGTGCCTTCGAGCTCGGCGATGCGGTCCCTGTCGACCCGGGCGTGCGCCTCGATGGCGCGGACGGCTTCCACCGGCACGAGACCCCGGTCCGCCTGTGCGCGCAGGACGGCGATCTCCACGCGCAGCATCGCCTCGAACCGCGCCTGGTCGGTCCAGGCGGCGCCCATCCCCGGCAGGGTGTAGCGCGGGATCACGGGCGTCCCGCCCCTGCCGCGAACGATCCCACCCGGCCGATGTCGCGACGCAGCTGCCGGCCGGGGAAGGTGATCGCGTCGCTGGCGCGATAGGCCGCAGCCGCCGCTTCTTCCAGCGATGCTCCCCGGCCGACGATCGTAGCCACGCGGCCACCGTTGGTGACCAGCGCGCCCTGCGACCGGCGAACGCCTGACCAGAAGGTCAGTGCGCTGACCGCCCACGGGCTGTCACCGCCGAGGATCGGGTCGCCCAGACGCGGCTCGAGGGGGTAGCCCGCCGCGGCCAGGACCACGCCCACCGTCGCACCCTCGCCCGGGATGCGCCCCTCCGCGAGGCCAGCCGCCGCCGCGACTCGGGCCAGGCGCCCGTTACTTGCACCCAACAGCAGCGGCGCCAGCGGCGTGGAGAGCCGCGGCAGCAGCGCCTGGGTCTCGGGATCGCCGAAGCGGACGTTGCACTCCAGCAGGTACGGGCCGTCGTCGGTGAGCATCAGTCCGGCGTAGAGGGCGCCGTGGTAACGGATCCCGCGGCGAGCCAGCTCGCCCAGGATGGGTCGATGGAACCGCTCCATGAGTGCCGCCGCCTGGCCATCGGGCAGATCGGGCAGCGGCGAGTAGACACCCATGCCGCCTGTGTTGGGGCCGGTGTCGTCGTCACCGAGGCGCTTGTGGTCGCGCGCCGCGGGCAGGGCCAGCAGCGAGGCGCCGTCCGTGATGGCGATGACGCTCGCCTCCCTACCGCTGAGCGCCCGCTCCACCACGACGCGCCGCGCGGCCAGGCCGAACCTCGGGCGACAGGCGCGGATAGCCGCCTCCGCCTCGGTCAGCGTCGCGCAGACGGTCACGCCCTTGCCCCCGGCCAGGCCGTCGGCCTTGATGACCACCGGGGCACCGAGCCGCCGGCTGAGGTCGATGGCGCCCTCTTCGTCATCCTCGAAGGCAGCTCCGACGGCCATGGGGACACCGGCTGCCTGGGCCACGTCCCGGCAGTAGGCCTTGCTGCCTTCCAGACGCGCGGCGTCGCGGCCCGGCCCGAAGACCGGGATGCCCCGCCGGGCCAGGTGATCCGCGACGCCAGCGACCAGGGGCCCCTCCGGTCCGACCACGACCAGGTCCACCTCCAGTTCTTGGGCGATCGCGGCCATGCGGTCGTCGGACGCTGCCGCCGGACGGATCGTGGCGACATCCTTCATGCCTGGGTTGCCCGGCGCCACGATGACCTCAGCGACGCCCGGATCGCGGGATAGAGACCAGGCGAGGGCATGCTCGCGACCGCCTGAGCCCATCACGAGGATCCGCTGCGGCGCCGTCATCTCGCCACGGACTCCAGCGCACCAGCCAACGTCGTCATCCCGCCACGGACTCCAGCGCACCGGCCAACTCCCTGACCCCGTCTACGGGCCCTCTCACGATCGTCTGGTTTCGCTCCGGGCCGACGCTGACCAGCGCGATGGGCACGCCGGCCAGCTCCTCCAGCACATCGACGTATGCGGCGGCGGCTGCCGGCAGCTCGGACATGCGGCGGATCCCGCTGAGATCCGCGTCCCAGCCAGCGAAGGTCTCGTAGACGGGTTGGGCCCTTTCCAGGTCGTCCACCTCCAGCGGCCACGTGGCGCTCACGCCGTCGACCCGATACCCGGTGCAGAGCTTGATCTCGGGCAAGCCCGAGAGGATGTCCAGCTTGTTGAGCATGATGCTGCTCACGGAGTTGACGGCCACCGCGTAGGGCAGCGTCGCGGCGTCGAACCAGCCGCAGCGCCGGCGCCGGCCGGTGGTGGTACCGAACTCGCGGCCCTTCTCCAAGAGATGGCGCCCCGGCTCATCCCCGAGCTCTGTGGGGAAGGGCCCCGATCCGACGCGCGTGGAGTAGGCCTTCATGACGCCGATGACCTGGCCGATCTGCCGCGGACCGACCCCGCCCCCGTTGCAGGCTCCGCCGGCAGTGGGGTTGCTGCTCGTGACGAAGGGGTAGGTCCCATGGTCCAGGTCGAGGAGCGTGCCCTGGGCGCCCTCCAGGAGGACGTGTTCGCCGTTCGCCAGGGCGCCCTGCACGAGGCCCACGGTGTCCACCACGCGGTGGGTCAGCTGCTCGCCCCAGGCGACCGCGTCGGCCTGGATCGCATCCAGCTCGAAGGCCGGCAGGCCGAAGGTCTCGTGCAGGATGGCGTTGCGTTCGGGCAGGACGCGCGCCAGCTTCTGACGCAGCGTGGCGGGTCGCAGAAGGTCGCCCATGCGGATGCCCGTGCGCCAGGCACGATCGGCGTAGGCCGGCCCGATGCCGCGCCGCGTGGTGCCGATGCCCTCGTTGTCGAGGCGAGCTTCGGCGGCCCGGTCCAGCTCCACGTGGTAGGGCATGATCACGTGCGCGGCTCGGCTGACCCGGACGCGAGATGTGTCGACGCCGCGCTCCTCGAGCATGGCGATCTCGTCGAGGAGGATCCGGGGATTGACCACCACGCCGGAGCCGATGACCGGCGTGATATGCGGATGCAGCACGCCGGAAGGTACGAGATGGAGCTTGAAGACCTCGTCGCCCACGACCACGGTGTGACCGGCGTTGTCACCGCCCTGGTAGCGCACGACCAGCGAGACCGATCGGGCGAGCAGGTCGGTGGTCTTGCCCTTGCCTTCGTCGCCCCACTGGAGCCCGACGACCACGGTGGCCGGCATCAGCGTCGAGCCCCTGGATCATGTCGTGCCCGCCACAGGGTAGGGAGTGGCGCCGACGGCCCGGCGATCGCCGGGCGAGACCCCTGGGCGAAGGTGCGCTGCGGCCTCACAGGACCGACGCAGCCCCGTCCTCGAGCAACGGCTCCTCCCTCACGGGATGCGGGCACGGCCCGCGGGCTTCGTAAGGTCGGATGATAGCAGCGGCTCGCGGTGACGCAGAGCCGGACTCGCACCGGCGGCAAGCGGGGCTTCGCCTGGGAGCGCCGTCCACCGTCTGCTGAGCGCGCTTCCGCTTGTCCGTGATTGCCATGCGAAGAGGACACGGCTAGGATGCTCAGGCCGACGAGCCGGGTCAGGGGCCGGCACAGGCACTGGGGAGGATCGACATGAGACGCACCGTCACCACTTTGCTCGTCGCGGCCGGGTTGCTGGTCGGGCTGGTGGCCACTGCTACCGCCGCTGAGCGACCGGCGGGCAGCCTCGCACGCGATCTGCTGCCGGACATGAAGATGGCCCGGCTCTACGGTTTCGACCTCGTCACCACTGCCAGTGAACGGACGCGACTCCGCTTCGGCACCATCGGCTGGAATGTCGGTGAAGGTCCGCTCGAAGCACGCGGCCGCAGGGCCGACCCCTCCGACGGACTGATGCAGGTCAAACAGAGGATCCGTCGATCGGATGGGACGTGGCGGTCGCGCTCGACGCCAGCAACGATGTTCCACAACGGCGATGGCCACGATCATTGGCACATCCGCCAGTTCATGCTGCTGAATCTGTACCAGCCGGGTGAGCAGGACGGCGACGCGTATGGCCTGCGCAAGCTGGGCTACTGCCTTCTGGACTCCACTCGCAAGCCACGTCCGCCCGCTGGCACACCCGGATCGCCGGTGTACGGCGCGGAGGCCTGTGGACGCGCTGACGACATGTCCGTCCGGATGGGGCTCTCGGTCGGCTACGGCGACGACTACCCACCGGCGTTCGCACATCAATGGATGGACGTGACGGGCCTCAAGCCAGGCGTCTACCGGATGTGCTCCACGGTGGATCCACTCAGCGATTTCCTGGAGCAGCGCGAGGACAACAATCAGCGTTGGACCGACCTGCGCATCGACATCGCCGCGGACGAGGTCGAGGTGCTGGACACCGCGGTCGGCACCTGCGGTCCTACCGTGCCCTGACAAGAGGGAACGCTGTGCAGCGGGACAGCGAAGAGTCCGTGAGGGAGATCCCCTCTTGGGCCCGACATGCTTTCCTTGGTGATGGATCTCCCGGACGTGTCGCCGCACACCGTGTATCAGCGGCTCACGGATCCAGCTGAGTTGCGCCGCTGGTGGTCCCAGGAGGCTGAAACGGACCCACGCGTCGGAGGCGAGTACGCGCTTTCGTGGCCAGCCCTGGACAGGCACCTGCGTGGCAGGTACACCGTGGCGGATCCCGGCCGAGCACTCGGCCTCCACCTGGGCCTGGGACGAAGAGCCGGATCTGCCGGAACGGCTCGTCTCCATCGAGCTGACCCTTCTGGACGGTAGCGGCACCCGCCTGGCGCTGACGCACGGGCCGTACGGCGACGGACTCACCGAAGCGGAAGACCGGAAAGCTCACGTGGAGGGCTGGCGCCACTTCCTGCAGCGTCTAGCTGCCGGCGACACCAGGGGCGGCTGACCGGCCTCTCAGAACGACCGGCTGCGTCGAGGACGCAACGCCGTGCAGCTTGCGAGAGGAGCGCGTGTAGCCGCCGCCGGCGCATGCTCCTGGGCCATAGTCACGGAGGCCGTCATGGAACAGGACAAGCAGCAGCAGCGCGATGACTACACCGGCTGGCCGACCGAGGTCCCGGCCGGGCCCGGTGCCCCGGAGACCACCGGCTTGGGACTCGACGACGAGGCCGAATCGGGTGGATCCGAGAGGCTCGACGCCCTACCGGGTCACGAGAATGACCAGGCACGCGGCACGTCCGATACGGTCGGTGCCGGGGTCATGAGCGCCGGGGGCACGGCCGTCGAACATGGCGACGCGTCCGAGCAGCCCTTCCCCGAGGAGGAGAGCGAAGAAGATCGCACCGGCATGGCCGGGATGCCACCGGGTGGCGCCCTGGGCGGCCACGCCTGACCGGGCTCTGCGGCTCACTGTCCTTCATCGATGATTCGGAGCACCTGGCGCACGTCGTCCAGCCGATCGTCGTAGGTCATCGTCGGAGCGCCATCGAAGAGGTGCGCGCCTACCCCGTTCTTGAGTTCGGCCGATAGTTGCGGCTGCGCCGGGCGCAGGAATGCTGTAGGTCGCATTCGACTTTGAGACCGAGGCTGACCAGCCGAGTGTTCATGTCAGAGGTGACGACGACGAGCACCTGACGAAGCAGCGCTGATGCCGCCTGGCTCGGGTTGATCCGGCTCGCGGATGATGGGCACGATCCTTCGGTCCATCTCCCGCGCCCACTCCTCAGCCAGACCGATGCAGGTCGCCGCCACGAAGGAATGACGCGGCACAGCCGCCCACCTAACTGGAGATGCCGTCGCAGACCCTCTGGGTAGGAGCGGTCGTGGGTGACATCCGCGGTCGGTTGGCAGGAGGCGGCCGATATCAGGCTCGCGAGGCTAAGATGAGAACGCAGCAGGATCGCCGCGTGTCCATGGTGGCCTGCAGTCTACGGGCCACGATGACACCACGACGACGGAGATGACGGCGGGCGCGGG
>JACCQX010000046.1 GCA_013813905.1 Chloroflexota bacterium | reverse complement strand
GGAACGGGAACACGCCCACCGGCTCGAACGCGGGGTCGTCCGACAGCGGCCAGAAGACCGCGGCATCCAGGATCCTCATGTTCCGGCGCGGCAGCACATAGTCGACGCGCAGGTTGCCCGGTGGCTCGGCGAAATCGGCGGTATCGAAGGCCGGGTCGGATCGATGTGAGTCGTTCACGCCGCCTTGGAGCAGCGCCTGCTGCGGGCCCCCCAGGCTGGCCGGGGTGAGGCGCGTGTCGATGCGGTGATGCTCCAGCAGTTGCTGGATCGAGCCCGGGATGCTGTCGCCATCGAGCGGATCGGAGTTCTGGTCGCCGGCAATGACGAACAGCGACCCGCCGTGGAGTCCACCGTGGCCACCAGCGTCATCGTAGATGTAGCTCGAGCGCCGGCCCGGCTGGATGTAGTCGGCCCAAAAGCGGATCTCGTCGTGATTACGCCGGCCGTTGCGGTCCTCAGGGCCGTCGAAGACCGGCGGAGTGGGGTGGCTGACGAGGAAGTGGACCGCCTTCCGGCCGATCCGGATGGGCACGTCCCAGTGGCTCTTCGATGAGAGACGGACCCGGTCCAGCTCCTCCGCCGAATACCAATCCGCTGGCGCCGTAGTGTCCAGATCGTCCGGCAGGAGCGCGCCGGGCATGTCCTTCCACAGGAAGGTCTGGAACGTGCGGATAGCGGCCTCGTCGATGGGGTACCGGCTGAAGACAGCCATGCCGAACTGCCCGGGGAAGAAGCCGAAGCCGAAGGCGTCGTTGGGTCCGCCGACGGAGCCGCTGTTGTCCAGGTCGAAACCGGACGGGATGCCGGTGTTGGAGGGCGCCACGAAGACGTGCGGGTAATCGATGGCCTTCAGACCCGGCTCCTGTGCGATCGACAGGTAATTCGTCTGGAACGCCTCGGCGAGCGCCTCCTCCGGCTCGTAGTCGAACTCGTTGATGAGAAGCACGTCAGGACGCGCGCGCTGGATGATCTCGGCGACGGCGCTCGCCTGGGCGTTGCCCGGGGCCGAGAGGTCGGCCAGCGCCTGACCGGCCGAACCCCGGTTGAGCGAGGCGTTGAACGTCGCGAAGCGCACCGAAGCTGCCTGGATGCCGGGCCGCGCCAGTGCCGGGGTCGCGGCGCTTGCGAGCAGCACGACCGAGGCGATGGCGATCGATCCGAGGCGGCTGGCCCGCCCTCTCTTGACTGCGCGTGTCGACATCACTGGCTCTCCTTGCATCCCTTCCGGCCCGCCACGGTCCCGGGCTCGGCTCCCGGCCAGTCTAGTCGGCGCTTGGTCACCGGATCGTCAACGCCTGGTCAACTCTTGCCGGCGTCGCCGCGACTCGTGCTCACTCGGTCGTGAGTGCCACGAGGTCGTGGAGGTACAGATAGAGCTGCCAGAGATCGGGGACCTGTTCCAGGGTGAGGCCGTCCTTGCCCGGCTGGACGTGCTGGAAGAGGTCGAAGACGGTGAGGCGAGCCAGGCTGCCGGCGGGCAGGGCCTCGGCGATGTGGTGCACGTGGCTGACCGGGATGGAACGGTCGCTCTCGCCGTGCATCAGGAACACGCGAGCTCGGATGCCGGGAGCCGCGCTCACGGGTGAGATCGCCGCCAGCGTGCGCCGGACCTCCGCCGAAGACGATGCGAGGGCAGCTTCGGCATCCCCGCGGGAAGAGGCCGCAAGCAGTCGATACGCTGCACGGACATCCGGCTCACCGAGCGTGGACAGCACGGCTGCATCGGGCCCGCTGGGCGCCAGCTCCGACTCCACGACGGGGTCCACGAGGGCGGCTAGACGATCACGCTCCGCGGAAGGCGGTATCGCGCCGATGAGCAGGGCCGCCACGTCGCGCCGGACATAGGGCTCGGCCGCCCACGGGATCACCTCGCCGGCCGACTCCTGGGTCCTCGTGGTGACATCGACCAGCAGCGTCTCCGCGTCGCCGTAGCCGCCGAAGGCGCTCACGAAGGCGAGCCGATGGGCGATGCGCGGGTCCGCCGCCGCCACGAGCGCCACGCTGGCACCGGCCGAGAAGCCGGCCATGCCGACGCGCCTCGGATCGACCTCCGGCCGCGAGGTCACGACCAAAGCCGCCTCGGCCAGTCGCCCGGGTTCATCCGGCGTGACGCGTGACTCCCTGAGAGCCGACGACTCCGGGACGCCCACCACCAGACCAAGCCGCGCGATGCCCCCCGCGATCCGACTGACATCGGGGTCGTCCAGGGAAAGAGGATGGATGCCCAATGAGAGGACGACCGCGGCCCGGGAGCCGTCCTCCCTGGCGTCGGCTGGCAGGTAGATGTCGAGGCGATCCGCCGGTGCGGAGCCGTAGGTGGTGGTGATGCGACGTGGCGCAGACGTGCTCGCCGAGAGAGGTCGGACGCCGAACTCCAGAAGCTCGGCCAGCAGCCCGGCGGTGCGGACGGCCGTGGCGAACGGCGGCACGACCACGAACGCGACGCCCGCCACGACTACGAGCGCAAGCATCGCCACCACGAGACGGACCAACAGGCGAGATATCGGGCGCATCACCTTACCGACGGAGCGCCCAGGACCTCGACAAGCTTCCCTATCGATGCGTCCTTTGACATGACCCGATGAGCGTGTCCGGTATCAAAGCCTGATGGGCACGCAGTTTTCATACCACAGAGGCGAGTGCCAGCCTATCCAAGCGAACTTCTACACGGCTCCATTCCAGCGCTTATTGTCAAGTACTTCGGCCCTATGCTTTCATAAGAGCATGGACCAAGCCGCACGCCAGTCGCGCTCCGGACGCTACGTTAACCAGCTGACAGGCTATCGCGCTTTCGTTCCCACTGAGCTTCCCCCGGAGCCGCCCGTCGATCTCGCACGCCTGTCGCCGCTGGTCTCCGCCGCGGATCAAGCGATCGGACGCCTCGACGGCGTGGCCCGCATGCTGCCGAATCCCGACCTTTTTGTCGCGATGTACGTTCGCCGGGAGGCCGTCCTCAGCTCCCAGATCGAGGGGACGCAGAGCAGTCTCGACGACGTCCTCAGTTTCCAGTTGGGAGAGCCCGGGGGCCTGCCGCGGGATGTAGACGAGGTCGTCAACCACGTGGCAGCGATGAACCATGGACTTCGACGACTTGACACCCTTCCGCTCTCACTGCGTCTCATACGTGAGATCCATGGAGTGCTGATGTCCGGGGTCCGTGGCTCAGAGAGGACGCCCGGTGAGTTCCGCACCTCTCAGAACTGGATCGGCACAGCGGGTGCTCACCTCGATGAGGCGTCCTTCGTGCCACCACCGCCCCACGAGCTCACTCGACTGCTCGGGGACCTGGAGCGATTCCTCCATGAAGCCGGGCCGCTACCCCTCCTGGTCCACGCCGGGGTCGCCCATGCGCAGTTCGAGACGATCCATCCCTTCCTCGACGGGAACGGTCGTGTGGGGCGGCTGTTGATCACGTTGCTGCTGGTCCACGGCGGAGTACTGGAGAGACCCGTCCTGTATCTCAGCTACTTCCTGAAGCGCCACCGCGCGGAGTACTACGACCGACTCATGGCCGTCCGCGATGGCGACTGGGAAGGCTGGCTCGACTTCTTCTTGCGTGGCGTGGCCGAGACGTCGCGAGACGCCACCAGCACGGCAGCGTCCATCCTCGTCATGCGTGAGGATCATCGTCGTGACCTCGAGGACCTGGGGCCCAACGCGATCCGTCTGATGGACAGGCTGTTCGAGCAGCCGGTCGTGAATGTCGCCTGGGTCCAGAAGGCGCTCGGTGTCTCCTGGCCGACCGCCAACAAGCTCATCACTCAGCTCATGGACCGCGCCCTACTGGCCGAAGTGACGGGCCACCGCCGCAACCGGGTCTTTCGCTACGCAGCATACGTGGACCTGTTCGCCGAGCGCGAGCCGGACCTCAGTGCAGGGCCGACCTCCTAGGCAGAGGCCTTGCCCGCCAAGAAACGCTGCCCAACCGAGGTGCGCCACCTTCTCTGATACGCCCTACCGTCCCCGTTGCTGCCAGGACTTGCCCTCGGAGGCGACGGA
>JACCQX010000038.1 GCA_013813905.1 Chloroflexota bacterium | reverse complement strand
CGCACGGGCACGCGAAGGCGAAGCGCGTGCAGGAGCTGCTGGCGCTCGTCGGTCTCGACCCCGCCTTCGTGGCCCGCTATCCGCACGAGTTCTCGGGCGGCCAGCGGCAGCGCATCGGCGTGGCGCGTGCGCTCGCCGTCGAACCCGAGTTCATCGTCTGCGATGAGCCGATCAGCGCGCTCGACGTATCCATCCAGGGCCAGGTCTTGAACCTGCTGATGGATCTGCGCGGCCGGCTCGGCTTGACGTACCTGTTCATCTCCCATGACCTCGCCGCCGTGCGTCACATCTCCGACCGTGTCGCAGTCATGTACCTCGGCCGGATCGTGGAGATCGGGCCGTCCAGGGCCGCTTACGCATCTCCCGCACATCCCTACACGCGAGCGCTGCTCTCCGCCGTGCCCGTGCCCGATCCGGCCCTCGAGCGCCGCCGCCGGCGAGTCATCCTGGTCGGCGACGTTCCCTCGCCAGCGGACCCTCCTCCGGGCTGCCGCTTCCACACGCGATGCTGGCTCTACGAGCGGCTCGGCCGACCGGAAGACTGTCGAACCGTGGAGCCTGAACTCCGGACCGTGGCCGGTGAGCAGGCAGCCGCCTGCCACTATGCCGAGCGTGCCTTGGACAGTGATGTGGGCGTGGTCGAGACAGCCGCGGCATCGGACGGTCCGGCGCGGCAGATCATGCCGCGAGGGTAGTGCGCTACCTGATAGGGCCCTCGAGGGCCAGTGCGATGACCTCCTCGAGGGTAGCTGACCGCCCGCGGGC
The DNA here is from genome assembly GCA_013813905.1 of Chloroflexota bacterium. Classification (GTDB taxonomy): domain Bacteria; phylum Chloroflexota; class Limnocylindria; order Limnocylindrales; family CSP1-4; genus Palsa-1032. The sequence goes on along the minus strand of JACCQX010000038.1, from coordinate 5,625 downwards.
CACGGCCGCCCCGTAGCGCTCGTCGCCCAGCTCCGGGCGGGCTCGCTCCGACACGTCCGGGATGCCCATGAGCTGGAAGGACGGCGCACCACCAAGCCCCTCAGTGAGCTGAGCCTGAGCAGCGTCGAGAATAGCCGCCCGTTCTGGGTCGCCTTCGAGCAGGGCGAGATCAGCCAGCGCCGCGAGGGGCAGTGTCAGCGCGATGTGCGCGCCCGTGCGCTGTGCGGCATGGAGGACGTCTATGTACCGCCGGCGTGCGCCGGCCCGATCCCCCTGGAGCCGAGCGCAGAGGCCCAAGATGCCCTCGGCGATCAGGGACATCGTCGTGTCGCCAGCTTGCCGGAAGACGTCCGTCGCCTCCTCAAGGTGGCTCGCCGCGTCGCCCAGCCTGCGGAACTGCATCTCCGGCAGAGCCATGCCGATGAGCGACTGCCCCATCATCGGCGGCGCCCCCGCCTCGCGGTACGCCGCGATACTCCCTCGGAAGAGCTCTACGGCGGCCGCAGGATCGGGGATCACGCTCGCGTAGCCCAATGAACTCAGCTGCCCCCCGATCCCCGCCACGTCACCGAGCTCTCGGTACATCGCGAGGCTCTGCTCCGCCAGCGGGCGGCCGACGACATAGTCGCCCTGCCACACCGCGAGACCGGCGGCGGCACCGATGCCAGCCGCGCGCGCAGCCAGCGGCACTCCGCTCAGCGGGGACGCGAGCAGGTCATCGAGATGCCGGCGTCCCTCCTTCACATGGTTCCGAAAGACCCAGAAGGGGTCGAGGGCGGCAGTGAGACGCAACCCCATCTCGACCTGACCAGAGTCGAGCGCCCAGCCGATCACCGCGCGGATGTTATCCAGCTCCCGGTCCAGGATCTCGAACCACTGTCCTTGCTCCCGCCCGTACAGATGTCCGGCCGCCCTTTGGGCGAGACCCAGGAAGAAAGCGGCGTGCCTACGCTTCAAGTCGGCGGCTTCGCCCGACGCCTCCAGGCGCTCCCCGGCGTACTCGCGGATCGTCTCGAGCATCGCGACCCGGAGGCCTCCACCGCCCGACTCGTCGCGGCGCAGCAGGCTCTTGTCGTGCAGTGATGACACGCCGTCGACGGCCTCGAGTCCCATCTCCTGCGGCTCACAGACCGCCTCGACCGCTTCGGGCGTGCACCCGCCGGCGAAGACCGAGAGGCGCCGGAACAGGACCTGCTCCTCTTCGTTCAGCAGCTCGTGGCTCCAATCGATCGCGCCACGGAGCGTCCGCTGGCGCTCGGGGACATCGCGTCCGCCGGCGAGGAAGGCGAGCCGCCGATCGAGTCGGACGAGGATCTCGGCAGGCTCGAACAGGCGCGACCGCGCCGCTGCCAGCTCGATCGCTAGCGGGAGCCCATCGAGCCGGGTGCAGATCCCGCTAACCGCCCGAGCGGTCTCCGCAGTGAGTTCGAAGCTGGGGTTGACGGACCGCGCCCGCTGGACGAAGAGCGCCACTGAATCGATCCGCTCGAGCTCGTCCAGTCGTGTCATGTCCCAGCCGTCCGGGACTGCGAGGGGCGGGACCGGGTACTCCTGCTCGCCGGTGATCCGAAGCGCCTCGCGGCTGGAGGCGAGAACCTTGAGGCGCGGGGCCGTGGCCAGGAGCTCACCGACCGTCGCCGCTGCGGCGACGAGCTGCTCGAAGTTGTCCAGGACGAGCAGGATGGTCCGGTCCCTGAGGAACTCGACCAGGCCCTCGCGGATCGGTCGCGCCGGTCCTTCGCGTACCCCGAGCGTGGCCGCGACCGAGAGGATCAGGAGCTCCGGGTCGGAGACGGTCGCCAGCGGGACGAAGTAGACGCCGTCGGCGAAGCAATCCAGGGAGGCTCCGGCGACCTCCAGCGACAGGCGCGTCTTCCCCGTCCCGCCGGGCCCGGTGAGCGTCACCAAACGGCTCGATCCCAGGTGCTCCAGGTGCTGCTTCTCCAGGCCGCGGCCGACGAAGCTGGTCAACTGAGCTGGCAGGTTGTTGGGGCGAGCGGTCAACGAGCGGAGTGGCGGGAACTCGGTGGCGAGACCTTCCGCAGCCAGCTGGAAGAGGTGCTCCGACCGGTCGAGGTCCTTCAGCCGGTGCTCGCCCAGGTCACGAAAGCTGGCGTCGGGCGGGAGCCGGCCTTCCGCGAGCCCCCGGGCCGCGTCCGACACCACTACCTGGCCACCATGCCCAGCGGTGACGATCCGAGCCGTGCGGTGGACATCGAGGCCGACGTATTCGCCGCCGAGCAGGCGCCCCTCGCCGGTGTGGATGCCCATGCGCACGCGCACGATGGCGCTCGCTGGCCAGGCGTGGCTGGCGAGGCGCCGCTGTCCCTCGAGCGCCGCACGAACCGCTGATGGCGCGTCGGCGAAGGCGAAGAAGAGCGCGTCGCCCTCGACCGAAGCCTCGATCCCGCCCGCCGAACCGAATGCTTCCCGAAGGAGGCGGTGGTGAGCCCCCAGGAGCTCCGGAAATCCCTCCGGCAGCGCCTGCAGGAGGCGCGTCGAGCCCTCGATGTCGGTCATGAGGAAGGTCACGGTCCCGGTCGGCAGCGAGGGGTTCAGTCGTGGCGAGGCATCGGCCTTCGAGCCCGCGTCGCCACTGCTGGAGGCGGGCGAGTCGTAAGAGGTCTCGTGGAGCCGGTCGGGCATCGCCGCCCACGATACAAGGCGCCTGCCGAGCCGGGAGCCAGCATCCGTCTTGGATCGCGAAGCTGGGGAAGGTCCCGCCAGACGCTCAGCAGCGCCTGCCGCGTCGCATCCCCAGCGAGGTCCATGTCGCGCAGGATCCTCTGCGCCACCCGCATGGAGTCGGTTGCCCGCGGCGACGGCAAGGATCGCGAAGGCCTCTTCGTCGCCACGCTGCGCTCGAACCACCAGGTCGGTGTCCATGCCCCTTCAGCCGTATCAGCGCCCAGATGTTGTGGTCGCCCGTAGGGTACGGCGGCCCTCACGGTCCGAGCGACTCACTCTTCGCGGTCGCCGGGGACCCTTCGCGGTCGCCGGGCATGGAAAGGCCCAAAGGAACCGTCTGGTTCGATGATCGTGGCGGCGAGAGCAAGCTCCCGTACCTGCGACCTTCGATCCTGATGGCCCCTCCGGGCTGATAACAAGATAGCCGACGATCGTCTGCCCGGGCAAGGCACTTATCCACGAGAACCCGGCAGATCGGGCGGTTGTCCACGTCCTATCCCGAAGATCGTCCACAGCCACCGGCGGCGGGCCCTCCGAGCAGGGGCGCCGGTAGTATCCCCGCGGACACTTGAAGCTGGCACAGGAGCCGTGCCGTTCTACACGACCGGCCCCCAGGCCGCCTTCAGAGCCATGACAGGAGGAGCGATGGCCCAGGACGAGCAGCCGCAGCTCTGGCGCGGGTGGCGTGGCGGCTCGAACGCATGAGCTCTAGCGGGTGAGCCTCGTCGTCATCGCCTTTCTAGTCTCCATCGCGGCCGGCGGGTTCGGCGCGTTGGTCGGCATCGGCGGCGGGCTCATCATCGTGCCGGTCCTGACGGTCCTGCTGGGCGTGCCCATCAAGACGGCCATCGCAGCCAGCCTCATCGGGGTCATCGCCACGTCCATGAGTGCCAGCGCGCACTACCTCGATAGCGGTATCGCGGATCGACGCCTGGGCCTGCTCCTCCTGCTGGCCACGGCGGCGGGTGGCATCACCGGCGGGTTGCTCGGCAGCGTCATCGACGGCCGAGTACTGGCACTGCTGTTTGGCACGCTGCTCGTGTTCGTGGCCGTCCAGATGATCCGCCAGCGGGCCGCGCTACCCGCGCCGGTGCCCCACGACGACCCCGAGGGTGGCTTCGTGTCCAGCTACATCGAGCCCTCCGACGGCAGCGAGGTCAGCTATCGTGCCCGACGGCTCCAGGCCGGCGCGGCCGTGTCCTTTGCCGCCGGCAACGTCTCCGGTCTTCTGGGCGTCGGCGGAGGCGTGATCAACGTTCCCACCATGAACCTGGCCATGGGCGTGCCGATCCGGGTGGCGACCACGACGAGCACGTTCATGCTCGGCCCTACGGCGGCGGCCAGCGCACTGCTCTACTTCTCGGCCGGTGTCCTGGATCCCGTCCTCGCCGGCCCGGTGGCGCTGGGCGTCTTCATCGGCGCGCGTATCGGCGCGCGCATGTCATCGCGCGTGTCGCAGGGCGCGCTGCGCGTCGCCTTCATCGCCGTGGCGCTGATCTTCGCGATGCAGATGTTCTTCCGGGCGATCACGGGATGAAGGGCATGCTTGGGAGAGACGACGCGACCGCGACGAGCACGACGCCCGACGGCTCACGCCCGAGCGGGGCAAGCACGCGGGCAACCTCCGCGGCGCTCACCATCGGCTCGCTCATCAGTGCCGGTTGCTTCCTGGTGGCCATCGCGCTGGAGGTCGTGGGCCGGCCCACCACCGCCGCGAGTGTGCTGGACTTGACAGCGGTGATCCGCTCGATGACGGTTCCGGAACCATGGGGCTGGGCCACCCTGGGGGTCGTCATCGTCATCGTCACGCCGGCGGTCGGGCTGCTGGCGACGGTGCTGGAGTACCGCGGACGTCGAGAAGCGTGGCTGGCGCTGGGAGTGCTGGGCATCCTGGCTGTCAGCCTGGGGGTGGCGCTCCTGCGTTGACGTGTGGCCCTCCGGCGTCCGGACGTGAAAAAGCTGCACGGCCCGGGGAGGGGGCCCAGGCCGTGCAATAAAGATGCGCTCGGTATCCCGTCACCAGACACCGTGCATCGGAGATATCGGTTTCGATGCGACCCGCGGGAGACCGCGCTGTCGTAGGCAGAATCTAGCGATGTGCCGGGTCGCTCCTCATCTCAGAGAGCCCCGTTACCTTTCAGGAACGTATCGGCGTTCTCGGAAGCCGCCGAGGACAGCCCGCTCGGCCAGCCCCAGTGGCAGGCGTCCGCTGGCGGCCAGCCGGTCGTGGAACTCGCGCAGGACGGAGACGTCGACCTCGGCCGGCGGTACGTCGCCCAAGCCGCGCTCGGCCAAATAGCGCTCGCGGATGCCCAGGATCTCCAGGCAGCCGGTCAGATAGGCAGAGGCCTGGGTCGGCCACCAGCAGTAGCGCCCGACCTCGGCCCGAGCGGTCGGCTCCGGCAGCGGGGTCTTCTCCATCATGAAGGCGACGCCCTGCTCGAAGTCCATGTCGCCCAGGTGGAGGCTGGTGTCGACCACGATGCGCGCCGCGCGGAAGAGCGTCGCCTCCAGGTGCTGAAGCTCCTGAAGCGGATCGGTGAAGAAGCCGCGCTCCCGCATGACGCGCTCGGCGTAGAGCGCCCAGCCCTCGCTGAAGTAGGGCGTGCCCAGGACCAGCCGGATCCGCGAGGCGTGGATCTTGCTCCAGGTGATGTGCCAGTGGTGGCCGGGATAGGCCTCGTGCACGGAGGTGGTCGGGATGCCGCTGTGGCTGTTGGCCGCGAGGCGCTTCTGCACCTCCTCCTCCGGCGTCCCGTCCGGCGCGAAAGGCACGAAGAAGTGGCCCAGCAGCTTGTCCGTGAAGGCGGGCGAGCTCATGTAGGAGGCGACGCCGATGACTGGCCGCTGGAACACGGGCGACGGCTCCACGACGCAGCGCTCTCCGTCGGGCAGCGTGACCAGTCCCGTTTCCTCCAGGAACACGCGCGCCCGCTC
>JACCQX010000007.1 GCA_013813905.1 Chloroflexota bacterium | reverse complement strand
CTTGTTGCCCAGGAACATGCGTGCCTTGCTCTTGCCGAAGCTCATGGCCTGGTTGTTGGTGCCCTGTGCCTGGCGGAACATGAAGAAGATGAAGAAGCCGATGAGCAGGATGGGCAGAAAGGCCGTGAGGAGCAGGCCGATCCAGGCCCCGCCCTCGTCGGCGGGCATGGGTGAGACGGCGATGCCCTCGGCCGGGCACTGCGCGCCCGGTCCCGCACAAACCTCGGTGATCACCTGGCTGACATCCGTCAGCGGGCTGGGAAGCTGGCTGCTGACGATGACCGGCTGCCCGTTCTCGCCGACCTCTGTCGTGGTGATCTGAAGGCGATCACCCTTCACGACGACCTTGCTGACCTGGCCCTCCTCGACCAGCGTCAGGAACGAACCCGCCACCCCGCTGTAGGGGATGGGCGGCATGGCGTTGCCCTGGAAGAGGAAGGTGTAGAGGAGCGCCGCCGTGCCTACCACCAACACGAGGGTGACCAGGCCATTGCGTAAGAACCGACTGTTCAAGGAAAGAGGCCTCCGGGTCCGGCCCGACGCGGCTGCATCGGGGGGGCGCAAGTATAGGACCGCGGCGGCCCTACCCTTACATACGGGACGAAGGTCCTGCCGGATGGCCCGGCAGCCCACGATCCGGGTGGGCATGGTGGCGGGGGTGGGATTCGAACCCACGACCGACGGCTTATGAGTCCGTAGCTCTGCCACTGAGCTACCCCGCCACGGCCACCGATTCTACCCCATGGCCCTGGTCTGTCGCCCCCGGGACTCGGCTGATGCTCGCTAGACTGCACCAGGTGCAGAGTCGTCCGCGGTGAGCGAGCCGCCCGGCTGGAACGCCTGGGGTCCCCTCGGGCCTCCGCCGCCGGAGGAGCCTCGGCGACTCGTACCGGTCAGCTTCGGGGGCCTCCTGGAGATCACCGCCCGGCTCGCGCGCCGGCACGCGGGGCGGCTGCTCGTCCTCGCTGCCCTGTTCCTGCTACCCGCCTGGCTTCTGAACGCCGCTGCGGGACTGCAACTGGTGTCCGCCGTGTTGGAGGCCCTGCCGGTGCCCGCCGGGATCGAGCCGGTTCGTAGGCCGGTCACCTTCACGCCGGAGCAGACCCGGCGCATCGCGGAGGCCGCGCTGCTGCTCCTTGGCACGTCGGCGCTGGTCGGATCGGCCGGTGCCGTGGCCGGCGCCGCCTTCAGCGACGTGGTGGAGCAGGACTATCGCGGCCTGGAACCGTCCATCGGCCACGCCGGAGCGCGTGCCCTTCGGCGGCTGCCGGCCATGCTGGGAGTGATCCTCCTCAGCACGGTGGCGCTCCTCGGCGTGCTGCTCGGCGGGCTCGTCCTCGCCGCTCTCCTGAGCCTGATCGGAGGCATCGACCCGCGTGGCGGCGGCCTGGGGGTCTTCCTGGGCCTGGTGGTGATGGTGGCCTTCGTGGCGGCCGTCATCGTGATGTCCATCCGCTGGTCGCTGAGCAACGTCATCGTGGCGCTCGAGGAAGCTGGGCCGTTGCGCGCGCTCGTCCGCTCCTGGCGGCTGACGGCCGGTGTGGCCTGGCGCACCCTGGGGGTGCTGCTGAGCGTGACCCTCGTGGCCGCGGTCATCGGCGGGCTGCTCAGCGAGATCCTCGGGCTGACCTTCGCGGACCTGATCTTCGGTGAGTCGAGCCAGAACGCCCTGATCGTGCGCACCATCATCAGTGCGACGCTATCCGTCGCCCTCGCGCCACTGCTGCCGCTCGCCCTGACGGTGCTGTACTTCGACCAGCGCGTCCGCCGCGAGGCGTTCGACCTCGACGTCGGACCAGAGAACCCCTAGCCGAAGAGCAGCTGCAGCCACTCGTCGAGCGGCGAGCGTGTCGGAGGAGGCCCTGAGGGCGTGCCCAAGGGAACGATCGCCGGCAGGAGCGGCGTGCCCGCCTTCAGGGCGAACGCCCGTTCGCCCCGCTCACCCATGCCGTAGGCCCGGGCCTGGAGGCGCAGGAACGTGTCGGTCTGAAGCAGCTCGATCTCGGCCGCGCCCCCTTCCAGCTCGGCCTGGAGAGCCGCGTTCTCGTTACGCGCCTGCTCGGCACGGCGGTTGGCGGCGTTGACCTCTGCCAGTGCGCTTCCGAAGACAAGCACTAGCCAGACCCCTGCCAGCAGGGCTGCACCGACGCCCGCGGAGCGACGAGAGAGCAAGCCGGCCCGAGAGGAAGTCCCTCGGGGTTGGATGAGCTGAGCGCGATCGCCCTCCCTGATGGACGTCGGCGACCCATTCCCGGGCGGCGCGGCGAGGTCCTGGGGCTGCGCTGTCATGCCCGCCCAGCGTAGCTGTCGGCAGCTGACGTGTCAACGGTCGCTGTTCTGTGCGCCGAGCGTGCGCGGAGCGTCACCGGACCTCTCGCCCGGCTGCTACACTGCCCGGCGGACCGAACGCATGTTCTATCTGGAGGTCGTCATGCGGCTCTATACACCGCTCGATACGCGCCAGGCGCTGGACCGTCTGCTCGACGATCCCGTCATCGCCGGGGCGGTGACGGCGCGTCGCACCCTGGCCGGGCGGCCGGCCGATATGGTGCCGTTTCCCGACTGGTTGCAGCCGCGCCTGCGTAAAGCCCTGGTGGGGCGCGGCCTGACGGGCCTCTACCGTCATCAAGCCGACGCGATGGAAGCGCTCCGAGCAGGTCGGGATGTGGCCGTCGTGACGCCCACCGCGTCGGGCAAGTCGCTCTGCTATCACCTGCCGGTGCTCCAGTCGGTCATGGAAGATCCGGCGGCGCGCGCGCTCTACCTGTTCCCCACCAAGGCCCTGAGCCAGGACCAGCTCGCGGAGATCCGCGACCTGGCGCGGAGAGCTGATCTTCCGTTGGAGGCGGCCGTCTACGACGGTGACACCCCGGCGCCCATCCGCAGCTCGATCCGCTCGGCCGGTCAGATCGTCGTGACCAACCCCGACATGCTGCATGGCGCCATCCTGCCCTATCACACCAAGTGGTTCCAGCTCTTCGAGCAGTTGCGCTACATCGTCATCGACGAGGCGCACACCTACCGGGGCGTCTTCGGCAGCCACGTGGCCAACGTCCTGCGCCGGCTGGCGCGCGTCTGCGCCCACTACGGCTCTACGCCGCGCATCGTGTGCTGCTCGGCGACCATCGGCAATCCGCGCCAGCTGGCCGAGGCGCTCACCGGTCGCTCCATCCAGGTGCTGGACCGCAACGGCGCTCCATCGGGCGAGAAGCACATCGTGGTGCTACGCCCTCCCCTGCTTGATGAGCGTTCCGGCGTTCGCGCCGGATCGTCGGGGCTGGCCCGCCGTGCGGCCCTCTCGTTCCTTCGCGCCGGGCGCCAGACCATCGTCTTCGGACGATCGAGGGTGGCCGTGGAGCTGCTGCTCAGCGGCCTGCGCGAGGCCCTGCGCGACGGGCGCGGGCCCTTTGAGCGCGTGCAGGGCTATCGCGGGGGCTACCTGCCCTCCGAGCGGCGGCGCATCGAGGCGGGGCTGCGCTCGGGTGAGGTCCTGGGTGTCGTCAGCACCAACGCGCTGGAGCTTGGCATCGACATCGGCCGCCTCGACGTGGCCGTCCTCAGCGGCTATCCCGGCACCATCGCCGGCACGTGGCAGCAGATCGGCCGTGCCGGGCGCCGCCAGGAGGTCAGCGCGGCCGTGCTGGTGGCCGGTGCCGGTCCGGTCGATCAATACGTCGCGAGCCACCCCGAGCACCTCTTCGAAGGCACGCCGGAGGAGGCTCGCATCGATCCCGACAACCTGCACGTGCTCCTGGCGCACCTGCGGGCGGCCACCTTCGAGCTGCCCTTCGCCTCGGGGGAGCGCTTCGGCCTCGCTCCGGCCGACGACCTGCTTGCCTTCCTGGCGGAAGATGGCCACGTCCGCCAGGCGCAGGATCGGCGCTGGTACTGGGCCAGCGAGAACTTCCCTGCCTCGGAGATCTCGCTCCGCGTGGCCGCGCCGGAAAACGTCGTCATCATCGACACGGGCGGTGAGCGCCCTCGCGTCCTGGGGGAGGTCGACCTCTTCTCCGCGCGCACGCTGGTCCACGAGAACGCCATCTATCTGCACGGGTCTCGCCAGTTCCATGTCGACCGGCTCGACTGGGAGGAGCGCAAGGCGTACGTACGGCCGATCGATGTCGAGCACTACACCCAGGCGGAGCTGGCCGTCACCCTGAAGCCACTGGAGACCTTCGACGAGGCGCCCCTGGCGGGAGGGACACGGGCTCACGGCGAGGTCATGGTCGCCAGCCTGGCCACCATCTACAAGAAGCTGCGCCTGGAGACCAACGAGAACCTGGGCTGGGGCCGGATCCACCTCCCGGAGATCGAGCTGCACACCACGGCCTACTGGCTCTCGCTCGAGCCGAAGGTCGCTTCGGACTGGACCCGCACAGAGCTGGACGTGGCCCTGGTGGGCGCCGGCCGGGTGATGCAGACGGTGGCCAGCATCCTGCTCATGAGCGACCCGCGGGACCTGGGCATGGTGGCGCAGATCCGGTCACCTCATGCCGAGCGACCGGTGATCTATCTGTATGAGGCGGTGCCGGGAGGCGTGGGCATGGCCGTCCGGCTATTCCAGCGCCACGGCGAGCTGGTCGAGGGCGCCCGACAGCTCGTGGCGAGCTGCCCCTGCGAGGACGGCTGCCCGGCCTGCACCGGACCGCGCGGCGAGACCGGCGGGAACGGGCGGATCCTCGCCGAGCGGCTGCTCCGACTCCTGCACGGAGACGGCGAGATGGGATCCCGCGCCGCGTGACCGGATCCCGCGTGCCACGGTAGCTGACACGTGCCGCCCGCAGCCTCGCTGCCCATGGATGCCTCCGCTCTTGCGCTCCGGGCTCGACGCCTGGAGCGGCTGCGCTCGACGCCGGGCAGCGGGGTCGCCGCTAAGACCAGCACGCCTGACCCGGCGGGCCCAGCGCTGGGGACCAGACGCTCCATGTCGGGACGGCCTCAGCGTCGAGCCGAGGTCCTGGCCAAGGCGCTCGGTGGTCGCCTCATAGGTGGCTCGAACGGTCGGCTCGTGGAGGTGGAGCGCAGCGGCTCCCTGGCCCTGTCGCGACCGCCTCTGGCCCGACTGCCCGACCCGGTCCAGCCCGAGCGGCCGCTCGTCCTGTTGGACACTGAGACGACCGGCCTCGGTACGGCTGCCGGGACCCTGCCGTTCCTGTGCGGACTGGGATCGTGGGAGGGCGAGCGGTTCAGCGTCCGCCAGCTCGTGCTGCCCGACCACGCCGACGAGCCGGCTCTACTGGAGCGGCTGGCAGAGGCCATCCCGGTCGACGCGTGGCTGGTGACGTACAACGGCCGCTCGTTCGACTGGCCGCTGCTGGTGAGCCGCTTCCGTCTCCACGGCTTTGCGGCGCCCGCGCATGGCGGTCATCTCGACCTGCTGCCGCTCGCCCGGCAACTGTGGCGGCATCGCCTCGCCGACGCTCGGCTGTCCACCGTGGAGAGCGGCGTAGCCGGCGTCCGCCGCCTGGGGGATCTGCCGGGAGCAGCGATCCCGGAGCGCTACTTCCGCTACCTGCGCACAGGTCAGGGCTGGCTCCTGGCGGACGTGGTCCGCCACAACCGGCAGGACGTGGCATCGCTGGCACGGCTCCTGCGCGTACTGGCCCAGGCACTCGGCGGTGACTCGGCCAGCGCGGTCGACGGCACGATGCATCCCGGCGACCTGTGTGGCCTAGGGCGCGCATACGTCCGACGAGGCCGACTGGAGGAGGCCCTCGACTGCTTCGACGCGGCCGTGACCGGAGCTCGATCCATCCTCGCCGCGGACCCGTGGACCGTTCCGCTTCACGAACGTCTGGCCATGGACCGAGCCAGGGTGTTGGCACGACTCGACCGGCGCATGGAAGCAGTCGCGGCCTGGGCGGCGCTGGCCGAGGAGGGCGGCCGACTGAGTGGGCTCGCCTGGATCCAAGTGGCGAAGTACCGGGAGCACGATGAGCGCGATCCCGTCGGTGCGCTGGAGGCGGCATCACGCGCCGCCCGGGAAGCGACGCGCCGGTCGGCCCTCGGGCTACCGCTGCCTTGGGTGGAGCGCGATCTGGAGCGTCGCGCGCCGCGACTGCGACGCCTCATCCACTCGCTCAGCGCTGGGAGTCCGGCGGCTTGAGCAGCCGGCTGCGGACCAACAACTCGGCCGGCTCGATCGTGCGGGCCTCCACAAGCAGGCTGGCGCAGAGGGCCGCCAGCGCCAGCGAACGCGGGTCAGTCCCGCCTGTGCTCGTGCCTTGGAGGAGGAGCGTGGCCGCCAACCAGGCAGCCAGGAAGGTGTCACCGGCACCGGTGGCGTCGCCGCCGACTCGCGCGCGCACCGCGGGCACGTAGCGCAGGTGGAAGCGCCCGGCGCGACGCTCCATGTGCATCGCGCCGCGAGCGCCCTCCGTGACCACCAGCCGTTGGCCGTCGCGGCGGAGGAGCCGACGCAGCGGCGGGGCACCGGCCCGCACGTCCTCGTTGCTGAGCGCCGCCAGATCGGCGCGCAAGGAGAGCGGCCCCGGGACGAGCGGTCTTGACCCTACGACGCGCCCCGGGCTCAGTACTCGTAGCAGTCCCTGGTAGCCGAGGCCCACGAGAGCGTTCGCCGGTAAGCCCTCGGCCCAGGCTTCGCCGATCTCGCCCGCCACGGGATTGAGCAGGAACGCGCGGCTGTCGTGCCAGGCCGCCGGCAGTGCCTTGGGCGTCAGCGGGTCGCTCCGGCCGTGAGCTATCTGGACGCGGCCCCACGGCGTCTGCTGGTTGTCGAAGACCGGTCCGCGATCCAGCGCCACCTCCTCGGTGGTCACCCCGAGCGCGCGGAGGCCATCCAGTTCGTGCGCCTGGGCTGCCGCGGCGTCAAGCCCGATCAGCGCACCGACGGAAAGACCCAGCTGGCCCAGCAACCGGCTGCTGTAGGTGACTCCACCACCGAGCCGCCAGCCGCGCGGGTCGGTGGGATCGAGATCACGCGAGGCAGCGCCCACGACGACGAAGTCGGGAGCGGTCATGGCCCTGCCGGCGCGGGACGCGACGGGGCGAGGGGAGGTACGGAGGTCGGCCGGGCGAGCGCCGGTCGAGGCGGCACTCGGAGCCATCGAGCGGGCGCCATATACTGCCAGGCATGCCCATGCGTGACGATGGAGCGCTCTACTTCTACGAGCTGCACGAAGGCGATGATGAGTTGTTCACCGACGTGCTGCTGTCCCACGACTCCGAGTTCGACGAGGAGGAGTTCCTGGGCATGGTGCTCGAGGCTCGCGGCGCCGTCCTGGACCGCTTCGAGGAGGACACGTTGAGCGAGGCCATCGCCGCGGAGCTGGCGCGCCATCACGGCTTTCTCGTCGTGGACGACCGGCAGCTGCGTGTCGCAGTGAACGTGTCCGCGGAGGAGGGCGAGACCGCCGTGGTGGCCGTGACGGAGCTCCACGCGGAGCGGACGCCCGATGATGACGAGGGCTTCCGCAGCCTGCTGGTGGACCTGGAGCCGGAGGATCGACGCTGGGGCGACGCCTGATCGGTCGGCCAGGCCTGATGCCGGCCATCGTCAGACGTTGAAGAGCACCTCGATGACGTCTCCGTCCCGCACGCGGTAGGTCTTGCCTTCCGAACGCAGCTTGCCGTTGCGGCGGGCGTCGGCCATGGAACCAAGGGAGAGCAGGTCCTCGACCAGCACGACCTCAGCTCGGATGAAGCCGCGCGCCAGATCCGAATGGATGGCCCCGGCGGCGTCGACCGCGTTGGAACCCTCGGGGATGGTCCAGGCACGGGTCTCATCCGGTCCGGCCGTGAAGAAGCTGATCAGACCGAGCAGCTCGTATGAGAGCCTGATGACACGTTCCAGGCTGGGATCGGTGAGGCCCATGTCCTGGCGGAAGACCTCGGCCTCCTCGGCATCGAGCTCGCCGATCTCCATCTCGATGCGCGCCGACAGCGCGACCACGCGGCTATGGCGATGCGGATAGCGCGCGGCCACGCCGCTTGCCACCGAGACCGCCTCGGCGATCTGCCCCTCCCCCACGTTGAGCACCACCAGGACCGGCTTCTCGGTCAGGAAGCGGAAGCCGCGGATGATGCGGCTCTCCTCGGTATCCAGCTCGAGGTCCCGGATGGGTGCGCCGCTCGTGAGCGCCGGCCGGATGCGCTCGAGCACGACGCGCTCGCGCTCGTTCTGCTCTCGCTCCGACTGGGTGCCGTGGCGACCCGAGCCCTCCAGCCGCTCCAGGCGCTTCTCCACCACGCCCAGGTCGGCCAGCACGAACTCCAGGTCCAGCCGCTCCAGGTCCCGCCACGCGTCCACGGTCCCGTCCGGATGCGGCACGGCCGGATCGTCGAACGCACGTACCACGTGCAGCAGCGCGTCGGCGTTGCGCAGTCGGGCTAGCTGATCGGCCGGGATGTCAGCGGGACGGCCGTCGGTGGCCGAAGGCGGTGCCGGCAGGTCGACGTAGGTCACGTCGGCCGGCACCTCGCGCTTGGGTTTGAACAGCTCCGTGAGGCGGGACAGGCGCTCGTCGGGGACCTTGACCACACCGGTGTTGACGGTCATCCCACCGAACCCGCCGGTCGCCGCGTGACCGCGCGTCAGCGTGTTGAAGACGGTGGTCTTGCCAGCCCCGGCCAGCCCCACGATGCAGACCTGCACTCGCTCAGTACCCTAACTTGCGATCGACGGCGTTGCGCAACGGCTCACCGCGCCGGAACAGGGCGAGGTTCTCGCAGAAGAGATCGATGCTCCGGTCGAGCACCCGACCGCTGGTCCAGGCGGTGTGCGGGGTCACGATGAGGTTGGGCACGTCGTACAGGGCCGAATCAGGTGCCAGCGGCTCATCGCGGAGTGTGTCCAACACCGCGCCGCGGATGGTCCCGTCCCGGAGCGCGCGCACCAGTGCCCGTTCATCCACCAGGCGGCCCCGCGCCACGTTGATGAGCCAGGCGCTGGCCTTCATCAGCGACAGGCGCTGCTCGTCGAAGAGGTCCTCCGTCTCCGGTGTGAGGGGCAGGGCGAGCACCACGAAGTCGCTGCGCGAGAGGAGTTCCGGCAGCGCCTCCGCGGCCAGGACCTCCACCGAGTCGGGCAGCGGCTTGCTATCGGGCCCTCCGGCCGTGCCCGCGTCATCGCGCCGACGGGTGGCGATGACCTGCGAGCCGAAGGAGCTGGCCAGTCCCGCCACGGCCCGACCGATAGAGCCCAGGCCCACTACGCCGACCGTCAGATCACGCATCTCGATGGCTTCGAGTGGCTGCCAGGTCCGTTCCCGCTGGAGCTCCAGCAGTTGTGGCAGCCGACGACTCACTGCCAGGATCATCATCAGCACGTATTCCGCGATAGGTGCGCTGAAGACACCGCGCGCATTGCTGATGACCAGGCCCCGCGTCGCCGCGGCGGGGGTCAGCACGCGTTCCACGCCGGCCGTGGCCGAGTGGACCCAGGCCAGATCGGGACAACGCGCGATGATCCGATCGAAGACGCCGGCCGGCAGCGGTCCCCGCAGCAGCACCTCCACATCGTCCAGCGGACCGTCCGCCAGCCCTTCCAGTGAGACGCTCACCAGGCGCGAACCGGGCGCGGCCTCCGCGATCCGTTGGAGGTCGACCTGGCGATAGCGTGCCGAGAGGATGGGCGTGAGCGCGATGGCCGCCGGTACTCCGCCGAGGCCTGACCCAGGGCCGGCCCGTGCATCACTGCTGGTCATGCGGAGAGATGAACGACCGGCGCGTCCGGCACCATGCGCCGCACCCAGGCAGCCGGATCATCGAACTCGCGGTCGGTCGGAAGGGCGTGAGGACCTTCCCACAGCCGGCGGATGGCCGGCTCGCCACCAGCCCGGGCCACGCCCGATACGAAGCGCTCACCACGCCGGTATTGCTCCATCTTCATGTCCAGCCCGGTGAGCCGCGCGATGACCTTGTCCAGTCCGCGCCGGCGCTGCGCGCGACGGGCATCGAAGCGTGCCCGGATGGACGGCACGTCCCGGATCATCGTGGCGCCCACCTCGTCCATCACCCAGTCGCTGAAGCCCTCCATGAGGCTCATCACCAGTTGCGTCTCACGCAGCAGGCCGCGCTGTTCGGGGGAGAGCAGGCCGCTCAGCCCGCCTTCTGCGGCGGCGGAGCGCCAGCGGTGGACGAGCCGCCGCAGACCGTGGCGCTGGACGTCCCTGGCGTCGTCCAGGAAGAGCGTCAACTGTCGCTCCAGGCGTTCCTTGAGGTAGGGCCGCAGCCAGGGATGTGCCTCCAGCTCGAAGGCGTGCGTGGTCTCGTGCAGCGCGATCCAGAGACGGAAGTCATTGAGCGGGATGCCCAGCTGGCGAGCCGTGGCCCGGACGTTCTCCTCCACGTAGAGCAGGCGGCCAGGGGCCTGTTCCGCCGACAGCAGCGCCACGTCGTACTGGCCCAGCACGCGGCCACCCAGGTAGCCCAGCAGGAAGCCGATCTGCTGCGTGGTCAGGAAGCGGTTGGCCACGGCCGCCACGCCCGAGCTCAATGTTCCTGTCCGACCGGGCAGCTCCAAGTGGTGCTCCATGCGCTCGACCAGGGTACGAAACGTCACAAGGTTGGCCCGCGCCCACTCGGCGCGATCCACCACGGCATGGCGCTCGACCACGCCCGGCAGCTCGCGCCCCAGCCGCCCCTCCAGGACCGGCACGATGCGGGCCATGGCCTCGGCGTAGGACCGCTCGCTGGCTCCGAGCTCGCGTGTCGTGAGCGTGCCGGGAAGGCGGCGCAGTCGAGAGCTGGCGATGCGCTCCACGGCGGTCCAGTCGACCAGGCCTTCTTCGCCCACGCGGCGAGCACGGCGCGAGAGGTACGACGCCGCGATGCCGGCGCCGATGGCCACGCCAACGCCTGCGACGCGTCCCCGGAGACCGATCCCCCGTGGCTCCCGCGCCGCCGCCGCGTAGCGACCCGTCATGCTGCCCCGACCAGAGCCACGGGCTCCACGGCTGGAAAGAGCGGTCCGAACAGGCGGTCGGTCGTGCGGCGGAAGGCCGCCACGTCGCCGGTGGTGTACTGCACATGGCGGGGCGCATCGCTGCGCCGGGCGCTCAGGCCGTTGACCTCCAGCAGCGAAGCCAAGGCGCTGGCCGTGGCCGAGGCGGAGTCGATGACCGCGATGCCCGGACCGGCCACCTGGCTGATCAAGGACGCCAGCAGTGGATAGTGCGTGCAGCCCAACAGCAGGGTGTCGATGCCCGTGCCGGGCGGCTTGGGAAAGACCGCATCAGCCACATCCTGACGGCCTTCCAGCAACGGTGCCAGCGAGCGGCGCACCGCCTGCTCGGCCTCCGGCCCGTCCAACACGCCCGCCTCCACCATGGGCACCAGCTCCGGCGTGGCGTGCTCGTATACCTCCACGAAGGGATCCTCGTCCTTGATCGCCCCGAAGTAAGCCCTCGAGCGGACCGTGGCGGCGGTGGCGATGACGCCCACGTGGCGATTTCGGGTGGACAGCACGGCCGCCGAGGCACCCGGTCGGACGACGCCCAGGATGGGCCGGTCGAAGCGCTTGCGCAGATCGCCCAGGGCGATGGCGCTGGCCGTGTTGCAGGCCACCACGATGGCCTTGACATCCCGAGCGGCCAGCTCGTCGAGGCACTCCGAGCTGAAGCGGCGGACCTCCTCGTCCGAGCGCGGACCGTAGGGCGCCCGAGCGTTGTCGCCGAGGTAGATGGTGGATTCTGCGGGTAGCCGCCGCAGGACCTCGCGCAGCACGGTCAAGCCACCGACACCCGAATCGAAGAAACCGATGGGCCGCTCGTCGGACATCGGGCTCAGCGCGCGCCCGCCACGGCCGCCGCGCGGGACTTGAGCAGGCGGGTGGCGATGTCCGCGACCTGCTTGCTGATGGGTGCCTCGGGCTCGACCAGGACGAATGGCACGCCCTGGTTGTTGGCCTCCACCACCAGCCGCCCGTCGCTCACCAGCTGGAACTCGGGTTCGCCGACCAGCTGCTCGGCCACCGCGCGAGGGTCGATTCCACCGGCCGAGTCGGCTCGGTTGACCATCACCTGATCCTGGGAGTTCAGCAGGTTCCGGATGTATTGCGCGACCTGCGTCACGTCCTCGACCAGCAGGAGCCGTATCTGCGACGAGGGTGCGCCCACCGCCCGACTATACCAACCGTGCCAGGAGCACTGTCCGCTCCGCGCCCGGACCAAAGCCGCCCATCTGATGGTCACCTGCCAGCCGCTCCACGCGGAGTCCCGCCGCGTCAGCCATGGCCACCAGCTCGTCGGCGCCCACGAGGCGCAACGTGTCGGTGCGCGAGACGCGCCGCAGCGTCCCGCCCTCGGCTGGCCAGGCGTCGAACAGCTGGGTCAGGGTGACACTGGCCGTCGCTGCATCGTGCCGAGCAGAGGCGCACTTGGCCACTCGTTCGCCGGTCTCGGGATCATCGCGCTGCCACTCCATGAGCAGCCGGCCGTCGTACAGGGCCAGGTCCCCCGAGCTGGGCAGCCAGACGTCAACGACTGCTACCCCGTTCGGCGTGAGGTGCCGCGCCATGGTGGCCAGTGCCGCCTGCTGGGAGCCTCGATCGCCCAGGAGGAGCAGCGTGTTGAGAGCCAGGATCGCGAGGTCGAAGCGCCCGGGCAGGTCCAGGTCACGCATGTCGGCCTCGACCAGCTCCAAGCTGCCGGCCGAGGCCCCCGAGCGGCCTTCAGCGGATCCCTCGAGACCTCCGTCGGATCGACCGAGCTCGACGATCGCGCGCTGCCACGCGTAACGTGCTCGGCCGATCATGGCGGGATCGAGGTCCACCGCCGTGACGGCGTGTCCCCGCACGGCGAGCGGCACCGCCAGGCGGCCGCTGCCCGCGCCGAGCTCCAGGATCCGCCCGTCGGACCGCCGGGCGAGTGCCTCGTAGAGGGCCAGATCCCCGGGATCCTCCAGGAGGTCGAGGTCGTAGTAACGCGCCAGCGACGCGGCCGGATCCCGCGCCAGCGAGGCGTCGAGGTCCGGCTCGGGCGAAGCACCCAGGTCGGTCTCAGGCACCTCGGAACTCGCGCCAGGCAGCGGCCACCAGCGCGGGGTCGGCGAACAGGTCCCAGGCGGTGTGCGCCACGAGTGCGGCGGCGATGAGCGTCACCTCATCGGCACGGGGCGAAGCGGCCGCATCGCGGAACTCGATGGAGTGCCCGGGCACGCCCTCCTCGCAGATGGCGATGGACGGGTGGATGGCCGGCAGCACCTGGCTCACGTTGCCCATGTCGGATGAGCCCAACTGGTCCGGCAGCACCGGGTTGTCCGTGATGCCGTAGGCCGCCATGTTGGCCAGGAAGCGGTCGCGCAGCGTGGCGTTGTCCTTCATGGTGGACGAGCCACCGGAGAACGTGGCTTCGCCCTCGCAGTCCGCCGCCAGTGCCGCCGCGTGGACGAGCTGCCGGAAGCGCTCGCGCATGCGACCGAACTCCAACTCGTCGGTGGAGCGGATCATGAACCGCCCGACGGTCCGGTCGGGGATGATGTTGGCCGCCGTGCCGCCCTCTATGACGATGCCGTGCACGCGCGCGTCCGGCCGCAGCTGCTGGCGCCATAGGCCGATGGAGCTGAAGAGCATCACCAGCGCGTCGAGCGCGTTGCGTCCCTTCCAGGGATCGGCCGCCGCGTGTGCCTGGAAGCCGGTGAAGGTGATCTCCACGTCCTCCGAGGCGAGCAGCGCGCAGGCCGTCTGGGTTCGGTCACTGGGATGGAAGAGGAGCGCCGCGTCCAGTCCGTCCAGCAGCCCGTCATCGATCATGAACTGCTTGCCCGAGCCGCGCTCCTCGGCGGGCGTGCCCAGGAAGACGATCTCGCCGCGCACCTGCGAGGCGACGCCGGCCAGCGCGATGGCGGCGCCCACGCCGCTGGCGGCCATCGTGTTGTGCCCGCAGCCGTGGCCCAGACCGGGCAGGGCGTCGTACTCGGCCAGGATGCCGATGCGCGGACCGTCCGTGCCCAGTCCGCCCGCCAGACGGCCCCGCACGGCGGTCTCGAGCCGGCCCGCCGGGTGCTCCACCCGATAGCCGTGTCGGGCGACGGCCTCGGCCACCCAGCTCGCCGCCTGCCGCTCCTCGAAAGCCGGCTCAGGGTGCTCGTGGATGCGGTGTGAGAGCGCGAGGATCTCGTCGCGATGCTGTTCGACGGCCTCGACCAGGCGGCTCTTGATCTTGCTGTGGGCACCGTCGATGGGCGGCGTCGTCGCCAGGGAGGGCCAGGCGGGGTCGCTGGTCAAGAGGACACGGGTGCGACGTCTGCCGTGTGGCTGGCGGCAGACCGGACCGCATACCCTTCGAAGCGAACGGGCTGGCCGGCCCGCTTCTTTACGGCCAGTGCGCTGATGCACTCCAGCGCGGCACGATGCGCCGCCATGGCGGTCACCTCCGCGTGGTCGTACGGCGGTGAGACCTCCACGATGTCCATGCCGGCGAGCTCCACCCGACCGACGATGCGCCGTACCGCACGCAGGATCTCGCGCGTCAGCATGCCACCGGGTTCCGGCGTCCCCGTGCCAGGGGCCATGCCTGGATCGATCACATCGATATCCAGCGACAGGTAGATGGCCTCCGGTCCATCCAGCGCTTCGGCGATGGCGTCGTCGATGACCGCCTCCGCGCCGCGCTCCTCGATCTCGCGCATGAGGTGCCAGCGCAGGCCCTGTGTGCGCATCCACTCGAAGACGTCCGGCGGCGGCCAGTAGCCGCGCAGCCCAACCTGCACGAAGTTGCGGCCTTTCACCGCGCCCGACTCGATCAGGCGTCGCATCGGCGTGCCATGTCCCGCCAACACGCCCCAGTCCTGGTCGGCCGTGTCCGCGTGCGCGTCGAAGTGGACGACGCCGATGCTGCCCGGCGCACGGACCTGGGCCACGGCGCTGGCGCTGGGCCAGGTGATCGAGTGATCGCCGCCCAGGATGATGGGGATGGCACCCGATGAGGCGACCTCCAGGACCTTGCGGAAGATCATCGCGTGACCGCGGTGCAACGAGGCGGGCACGATGTCGGCGTCACCGGCATCCACCACGTCCAGCTCGTGGAAGGGCATGATATCGAGCTGCAGCGAGTGCTCACCGTGGTTGTAGTAGGCCTGGCGGATAGCGCGCGGTCCGAAGCGAGCGCCGGGCCGATGGCTCACGGCGTCGTCGAACGGGGCACCCACGATGGCCACATCCGGACGGCGAAGCTTGAGCGCCTCAGCGTCCTCGACGATCTCGCGCTGACTGAAGGAGACCGGCCCGACGTAGGTCGGTGCGGACGCGCCGCTATATCTCGAGTGGGGACCATCCCAGCCGTTGGTGCGGGCATAGTCGGGACGCGGTGAGTCGGAGGGCAGGGTATCGGGACGGAGGGGGCCGGTCACGGCTAGGAACCTCGCTCGGCGTGCCGCCGGTTCCGGATCACGGTCCAGCAGGGCGCACCGCCGCCCATGCTAGCGTCTCGCGCTCACGATGAGCTCCACGAAAAGGGCCATGGCGACGACGAAGGCGGCCAGGGGGAGACTGAACGCCCCGAGCACCCGTAGCAGCACCAGGAGCGTCACCACACCGCCGGCCAGCAGGGCACGGCGTCCCGCGCGGGACCAGTCGCCGCGGTAGGCGATCCGGCGCCGGCGTGCGAAGGAGGCCAGCCAGAAGAGTGGCAACAGGGTCAGGGCCACGGCGATACCGAGCAGCAGCGCTCCGGCCGCCTGGATCCGTGCGTCGTCGCGCGGCGAAGTCGATGTCAAAACCCAGGCCACCGCCAGCCAGGCTCCGAACGCGGCCAGGAGCAGCGAGACGTTGAGCAGACGGTCCCGCGCGTACACCGGCCGAGTCTACGAGCCGGGCGGTTCAAGCGGTGCTCGCCGGGCAGACATCGCGGTAAGGGCAGTAGCTGCACGCCAGGTAGTCGGGCTTGGCCGGGAAGTGGCCCTGTCGGATGCCGGCTGCCGCCTCCGCGATCCGGGCTCTGGCCTTGTCCAGCCGCGCTCCGTCCGGCACGGCACGCCCGATCAGGCCGCTCTCCATGAACTGCAACTGGACGGCCGCCGGCAGCCTGCCCGTCTCGGCCTCGTGGGCCAGGGCGTAGACCTGCAACTGCAGGGAGTCGCGTGCCTTCTCCGTGGCCTTGCGCTGTTCCCGGACATCGCTCGACTTGAGGTCCGTGATGACCGTCCCCTCAGCGGTCTCGTCGATCCGGTCATACCGTCCCCGCACGATCTCACCTTCGAGGTGCACGCTGAACCTTCGCTCCACCGCGACCGGTACCGGCGCGCCGGGACGCGTCTCGGCGGCATGGAACCGCACCAGTGCCGCCCGACCGGATGCGTAGCGGGCCTCCTCGTGCTGGCGAGAGAGGAAGCCCTCATTGGACCAGTGGACGTCGAAGACCTCCAGCAGCGCGTCGACATCCATGGGCCGGCCCCGGGAGCGTGCGGTATGGAACGCGGCTGCCGCCTGGTGCAGTGCATTGCCGAGTACCAGCGCGTGGTGCGGCGGGGTGGGCACTCGGACGAGGTGGCGCAGGCGGTACTTGAGCGGACAGGTCAGGTAGTCGTCGATCTGGGAGTAGCTCAGGGTGAGCGGCTCCTCGGGCCGAGGCAGCGCCGTGGGCGCATCCATGGTCACCATCGGATGCGGCTCCGAAGCCGCGGCCAGCCGCTCCACGAGAGCGGCCGTCGTCGTAGGCCGTGGCCCATCGTGGAGCGCTTCGAGCGGCCGGTCCAGCGCCTCGCCGAGAAAGGGCGACGGCCGGCGTGAGCGACCCGAGGCTGTGCGTCGCGACCAGGACAGATGAAGCTCATCCCGGGCGCGTGTCATGGCTACATAGCAGAGGCGGCGCTCCTCCGCGAAGGGCGCTTCCCGGCGGTCCTCGACGTCCGTGCCGGGAGTCGGCAGCGGCAATCGCTCGGCCCGGCCGCGCAGTGGGAACCGTCCATCGACCAACCCGATGAGGAACACCACTGGGAACTCGAGGCCCTTGGCCTTGTGCACCGTGAGGACGGAGACCGCCTGACCATCGAGGTCGCTGGGCGGCTCCGCCGGATCGTCACCCGCCTCGGCGAGGGTCTGCAGGTGCGGCACCAGGAACGGAACCCGGTCATCCTGGAGGACGGCCGACTGGGCACGGATGATGTCGAAGAGTCGCGCCACGTTGCGCAGCGGTGCCTCATCCCCGCGCTCGGCAGCCGCGACCAAGTCACGCAGGCGGCCGCTGCGCTTGAGGTGCTCGTATAGGAGCTCCCCGGCCGGCCGGCGATGCGCGGCCTCCAGGCTGGCCGACATGTCGGCGCGCAGCCGGCCCAGGCGCTGGCGCGTATCCGCGCTGAGGCGCAGCACGCCGGGCTGCGCCGAGATCTCACCGATGGCCCACCACAGCGAACGGTGGCGCCGGCGGGCCATCTCCAGCAGCGCCGTCATGTCCTCGCCGCCCGAGCGGTAGGGCGCGCCGGTGGCCACCGCGTAGAGGTCGACGCTGGAGTCCGGGTCGGCCACGGCCCGCAGGAACGCCAGAAGATCTCGGACCTCCGGCCTCGCGTAGAGCCCCGAAGCGCCGCTGAAGCGAACGGGAAGTCCGTGCATGGCTAGGCTGTGCAGCACGGGAGCAGCGTCGCTGTTCGTCCGCACCAGGACGGCGAAGTCACCGGCGGCCTCACCGCCCGAGACGCGCGAGGCGATGATGGCAGCCACGGCATCCGCCTCGTCCTCGGCGCGGGCGTATCCCTGGACCTGGACGGGAGCTGGACGGCGGCCGCGTCGAACGGTGACGAGGCTCTTGTCCAGGCCCTCCAGGACCTCTAGGCGCTGTGGATCGTTGTGCCGGACCAGGCGCTGCGCAACGGCCAGGATGGGCCGGCGCGAGCGATGGTTGCGGCGGAGCACCACCCGACGAGTTCCGTCGAAGGCCGCGGTGAAGCCCAGGATGTTGCCCATGGCCGCACCCCGGAAGGTGTAGATC
>JACCQX010000187.1 GCA_013813905.1 Chloroflexota bacterium | reverse complement strand
CGTCATCGGCGCCACGCTCAACCGCACCGGCAGCTTTCTCTTCGAGGCCACCAAGGTGGGTGCCGACACGACGCTGGCGCAGATCGTCCGGCTGGTGGAAGAGGCACAGGGCTCCAAGGCACCGATGCAGCGCCTGGCCGACACCGTGTCGGGCTACTTCGTGCCCATCGTGCTGGTGGTCGCCGCCCTGACCTTCGCCGGTTGGCTTCTCTTCGGACCGCAGCCCTCGATCTCCATCGCCATCGCGACGGCGGTGGCGGTGCTCATCATCGCCTGCCCCTGCGCCCTGGGCCTGGCCACGCCGACGGCCATCATGGTGGGCACGGGCAAGGCTGCCGAGAACGGCATCCTGATTCGCGACGGCGAGGCGCTGGAGCAGGCGCGCCGCATAGACGCCATCGTGTTGGACAAGACAGGCACCCTCACACGCGGCCGCCCCGCGGTCACGGAGGTGGTGCCGTCGGCGGGTTGGTCGGAGGCTGACCTGCTTCGGCTCGCCGCTGCCGCCGAGCGCGGCTCGGAGCATCCGCTGGCCGAGGCCATCGTGGCGCGCGCTGAGGAGTCCGGGCTGGAGGTCCCGACATCCGATGACTTCGAGGCGATCGCCGGTCGCGGGCTCCAGGCCACTATAGAAGGCCGCTCAGTGGCGGTCGGCAGCGGCGGCTATATGCGCCAGCTCAGCATCGACCTCGGAGGCTTCGAGGAGCAGGCGGGCACACTGGCGTCGGGTGGCGCCACGCCAGTCTTCGTGGCCATCGACGGCCGCCCGGCGGGTCTGATCGGCATCGCCGACACGGTCAAGCCGGGATCGCACGAGGCCGTCCAGCAGCTCTCGGCTCTCGGCCTGGAAGTCTGGATGCTGACCGGTGACGATCGCCGTACTGCCGCCGCTATCGCAGGGCAGCTCGGCATCGAGCACGTCATGGCTGAGGTCCTCCCGGACCAGAAGGCCGACCAGGTGCGCTCGCTGCAGGCCCAGGGCAAGGTCGTGGCCATGGTCGGTGACGGCATCAACGACGCGCCCGCCCTGGCGCAAGCCGAGCTGGGCATCGCCATCGGGACCGGCACGGACGTGGCCATCGCCGCCTCCGACATGACGCTCGTGGGTGGTGACGTGCGCGGCGTGGTCACGGCCATCGCCCTCTCGCGTCGCACGGTGTCCACGATCAGGCAGGGCCTGGTCTGGGCCTTCGGCTACAACGTGCTGCTCATCCCCGTGGCCATGGGCCTGCTCTATCCCTTCACGGGCCTGCTGCTCGACCCCATCCTGGCCGCCGCGGCGATGGCCGCCTCCAGCGTCAGCGTGGTCACGAACGCACTCCGGCTGCGCACGTTCCGCCGGCCGGCGTCGGTGGATGCCATCCTGCATCCGCCGCTTGCGCAACGGCTGGCCGACGTTGGGTATCTCGCGATCATCGCGGTAGCGGCCATCGCCATCGGCGCGGCCGCCGTCAACTTCGCTCCCGAGCGCACGATGGCCGGTGGCGAGGGTCCTGGTCACGGCATGATGGATGCGGCGCCCTGAGCGCCGTTCAGCAAGGCACGATCGAGAAGGAGGATGGAACCCGATGGAACAGGGACAGACGGCCACCGACCCGGTATGCGGCATGAGCGTCGAGCCGGAGGGCGCCAAGGCGCAGGGGCTGCACAGCAACCACGCCGGCACCGACCACTACTTCTGTGGTCGCGGCGGCAAGCTCGAGTTCGACGAGGACCCCGAGCGTTACCTGGACCCGGGCTACGTCCCGTCCATGTAAAAGGCGGCCCTGCACCGGCCGCGCCGGCATCGGTAGTCTGACTGGGTGACGATCCCCTTCGAGCTGGTGATCCTCGACTGCGACGGCGTCTTGGTGGATTCGGAGCACTTGTCCATGCGCGTCGATACAGAGGTGCTCGGCGAGCTTGGCTGGGCGCTCACCCACGAGGAGGTCGTGGAGCGGTTCATGGGCCGCAGCCACCAGTACATGGTCGCGGAGATCGAGGCCTACCTGGGAAGGCCGCTGGACGCGGACTGGGAGGACGGTTTCCAGGGGCGCTACCGCGACGCGTTCGCCCTCCACCTGAAGCCGGTCGACGGCGTGGTCGAGGCGCTTGATGCCCTCGATGAAGCCGCTACGCTGACTTGCGTGGCCTCCAGCGGCGGGCACGAGAAGATGCGCTTCACACTGGGCCTGACCGGCCTGTGGGACCGCTTCGAGGGTCGCATCTTCAGCGCCACGGAGGTGGCTCAGGGCAAGCCCGCGCCTGACCTGTTCCTCCATGCGGCTGAGAGGATGGGCGTGGACCCGGCTGCCTGTGCGGTGGTCGAGGACAGTCGATACGGTGTCGAGGCGGCTCGTGCGGCGGGCATGCGCGCCTTCGCCTACGGTGGGGGACTGACGCCGCCCGAGCGGCTGGCAGGTCCCGGCACGGTGGTGTTCGACTACATGCGCGAGCTGCCCGGCTTGCTGTCGGGGGGATAGTGAGCAGAGATCGCTCGGCACCCAGCCACAGCCGCCAAAGACAGGGGGCATCGAGATGGATATCCAGCTGGCGCCGGAGCGGATCTTCCTGCTCCAGGAGCGCCTGTCGGCCGACGAGATCCGTCAGCGCGCCATGGACCGGCGTACCCAGGCCTTCGGAGGCGGGCTGGGCAACCTGCTCCAGCGTCCGAAGCCTGAGGACGTCACGCTAGTCGAAGCCCAGCGTCGCCTGGAACCCTTCTGGCACGCCGCCGCCCGGGCGCGGTACGTCTACCAACGGAGCCGCGACTACGCCGTGCCGTCCAGCGCCCCCGAGGTGCGCGAGGTGACGGTCAATGGGACCACGTACCGGGTGCAGGGCTCGACCAAGGCGGCACCCACGTTCACCCTCTCCGTGACGGAGAGCTGCCTCGATGAGTTCGCGCACCAGGTGTTCAGTGACGGCGTGAGCGGCGCGCCAGTGGCCGATGCGCAGGCCATGATCACCGGGCCCTCCTCGGAGATCACCGACCCGACCACCCTCGGCGCCGACGAGACCATCGTGGTGCCGCCCGAGCAGCGCGCGTCGTTCGTGGTACGAAAGCTGCTGGGCGAGATGATGAAGCCGGTGCAGGCCGACTCGGTCGAGGAGGAGTCGCTGGTCCTGGAGAAGACCGACCTGTACTACCGCCCCGTC
>JACCQX010000183.1 GCA_013813905.1 Chloroflexota bacterium | reverse complement strand
AGGTCAAGCCTGAATCGTCCTTCGTCGACGACCTCAACGCGGACTCTCTCGACCTCGTGGAGCTCATCATGAGCCTGGAGGAGGAGTTCGGGACGGAGATCTCGGACGAGGATGCCGAGAAGATCCGCACCGTGCAGGACGCGGTCGACTACATCGAAGAGCACGGCAGCCCGGCCTAGATCGGATCATGGCGTCGCCCGCAGCGGCGCTGGCTACGCGCCTGGGTCTTTCCTTTCGCCATCCAGCGCTGCTCGAACAGGCGCTCGTCCACTCCAGCTTCGTGAACGAGCATCCCGGATCGTCGCTACCTTCCAACGAGCGACTCGAGTTCCTGGGCGATGCGGTGGTCTCGCTCGTCTTCTCCGAGGCACTCTGGATCGATCATCCTGAGGAGCCGGAAGGCGGACTGACCACCCGCCGGGCGGCCATCGTCTCGACCCGCGGACTGGCCCGCATCGCCGCTCGCCTCGAACTCGGTACGGCGCTCCAGATGGGGCAGGGCGCGGAGCGGTCGGGAGAGCGGCGGCGGGGCTCCGTCCTCGCTGGGACGCTGGAGGCCGTGGTGGCGGCCATCTACCTCGACCAGGGACTGGGCACAGCCCGGGACTGTCTGTACCAGTGGGCGGCTCCGGAACTCTCGGTTCGGAAGGGCTCGCCCGCTCTCAAGCCGGCCAAGAGCCAGCTGCAGGAGTTCTCCTTCGCCACGACCGGCAGCGCCCCGGTCTACTCATTGGTGAGCGCCGACGGCCCTGATCACCAGAAGCACTATGTGGTCGAGGTGAGCGTGGCCGGGCAGCGGCTGGGTCGCGGTGCGGGGCGCAGCCGCCGGGAAGCGGAGACCGAGGCGGCCGGTGCCGCGCTCAAGCGGCTGCCCGCAGCCGGCTCGTGACCCGAGCGGTCGGTAGCGCTCGGCTCGTGCACCGATGAGCGCGGCCCGTCTACGCGCCATGCGCATGATCGGCTTCAAGTCATTCGCGGAGCGCACCGACGTGGCGTTCGGGAGCGGCATAAGCGCCATCGTCGGCCCCAACGGGTCGGGCAAGAGCAACCTGGTGGACGCCCTCCGCTGGACCCTGGGTGAGCAGGGGCGGTCGCTCCGCACGCGGCGTGCGGAGGATCTCATCTTCGCCGGCTCCTCGTCGCGTCGCGCCATCGGCATGGCTGACGTGGCGCTCATCATCGACAACGATGACCGGCTCCTGCCGGTCGACTACGCCGAGGTGGAGCTGGGTCGCCGCCTCTTCCGCTCGGGCGAGAACGAGTACCTCCTGAACCGCCAGCGGGTCCGCCTCCGGGACCTGACGGAGCTGCTGGACAGCGCGAACCTGGCTGACAACGCCTTTTTGTTCATCGGCCAGGGCATGGTCGACCAGGCACTGGCGCTGCGGCCGGAGGAGCGCCGGCCGCTCTTCGAGGAGGCCGCCGGCATCCGCCGCCACGAACGCCGGCGGCGGCAGGCAGAGGCGCAGCTGGAAGAGGCGGAGTCGAATCTGGAGCGGTTGCGCGACGTGCTGGCCGAACTGCGTCCGCAGGCGCGTCGGCTGGCCGCTCAGGCCGAGCAGCAGATGGCGCGGCGAACGGCTGGCATGGACCTGGCAGCGGCACTGGTGGATGTCGCCCGCGGCCGGCTGACGGCCGCCCTGCGGGATGCCGAGACGCAGCGGGTCGCGCTCCGGGCCGCTCACCGGGCGGCCGATGCGGCGCTGAGCGGACTGCGCGAGGCCGAGGAGACCATCGCGCGGCTGGCCCGGGCATCGGCCGAGCGAGCGGCGGCCGAGTCAGAAGCGCGCACGGTCCTCGAGACGGCGCGCGCTCGGACGGTGGAGTGGCGCCTGGTGGAGTCGCAGCTGAGCGGGGAGCTGGCCACGATCGAGCGCGATCGCACTCGCCTGAGCGCTGAACGCGACGACCTCGCGCGAAGGGCAGACGCCGCACGAGATGACGTCGCAACGCCGCTGCCTCCCGTGGACGCGACGGAAGACGAGACGCTGCGCGACCTGGACGTCGCCATGGACCTGGCCGTGCGACGGGTCGCTGCGCTGCTCGATGCGAGCAGCGCCGTGGGCGAGCGCACCGCCGCCGCGCGGCGGGAGCGCGAGGCCCGGGCCGCCGAGCAGGAACGGCTCGATCGTCGCGCGCGACAGGCGGCAGCGCGCCTGGTCGAGGAGACCCAGCGTGCTGAGCAGTGCCTCGCACGGGCGGAGGCCGCGAGCGCTCGACGGGAGTCGCACGTCGCGGCCGGGCGCCTGGCCGCGGATGAGGAGACGGCCGCCGAGGCCGCTCACGAAGCGGCTCGCGGGGACCTGGACGGTGCAGAGGACGCGGCCCGGGAGGCCGAGAGACGCCTGGCCGAAGTGCAGGGCCGTCTGCACGCTGCCCGCGCCGCCGTTGGTGCTCTGGATGCCTGGCTGGCCGCCACGAGCGATGGCGGGCTGCTGCGGTTCGCACGCGCACGCGGGGGCCGTCGCCTGGCCGAGGGCCTTGAGGTCGAGGCCGAGCTGCGTGCCGTCGTGGAGGCCGTGTTGGGCGACGCCTTGACCGGCGTCATGCTGGAAGGGTCCATGGTGCCCGCCCTCGGCGGGTCTGCCAGGGGGACGATCGTGCTCCGCGACGAGGGTCCGCGCGGTCGGGCTGGCGAGGGCACACCGATCGAAGCGGCGGCGATCGCTGCCGGCGGCGGCCGGGTCGCCGCGGCCTTGTGGCGCGACCCCGATGGCGCCGTCGGGCGACTGCTGGCACGCGCAGTGTGGGTGCCCGCGCTCTCTGACGCCCTTGCCCTGCGCGCCGCGTTGCCCCCCGGCTGGCGAGTGGCGACGAAGGATGGCGCGCTGGTCAACGACGAGGGCGTGGTGCGCCTCGGTGGTGGCGAGTCCGTGCTGGCGCGCCAGGCGGAGCGTGCCGCACTTCTGCGAGCCGTGACGCCCCTCGAGGAGGAAGCCGCCGCCGCGGCCGAGGCTCGATCCGAGGCGGCTCTCCGTCGATCGGCTGCATCGGGGGCCGTGGAGAGCGCGCGAGGGGCGCTGCACGTAGCGCGACGCGAACGTCGTGTGACGGAGGAACAAGAGCGAGCCGTGGTGCGCACGGCCGAGACGGCCGCTCGGGAAGCGGCCTGGCAGACGGCTCAGCGGGATCGGGCGGCCAGCGAGTCGGCCCTGGCCGCCGAAGCCGTGACCGCCGTGGCCCAAGTGTCGGGAGCTGCGGGACCGAAGGCGCCGGAGACGCCCGCCGGGGATGCGGGTTCGTCTGGGCCAGCGCCGGCGGCCGAGCTGACGGCCGCCCAGGAGCGGCTGGAAGTGCTGCGTAAACGGCGTGAGCTTCTCGACGCTACGGTCTCTGCACGGGCCCGGGAGCGCGAGTCGCTGAGAGAGCGCCGGCGTCGTGCGGAGATCTCGCTGGCCATGGACGAGACCCGACTGGAGCAGATCGAGCAGGAGATGAGCCGCCTTGTCGCGGCTGCCAGCGACGCGTCTCAGCGCCTGAGCGAAGCCCGCAACCAGCTGGCTGGTGCCCATGAGGAGGAGCAGCGCCTGGCCGCGAAGTTGCGCGCCCTTCTGGAGGGGAGTGGCGACGAGCGTGAAAGGCTGCTGGCGGCGGAACGCTCGGCCGCCGACCAGCGTGAGCGGCTGCGCGCGGCGGAGGGCCGCAGCCGTTCCGCCGAGGTCGCGGAGATGGAGGCGCGGCTAGGTGCCGAGGCCGTGCGAGAACAGCTGCTCACGGAGTTGGCCGGTCTGGGTGGGGAAGGCCTGGCCGCGCTCACCGGCGAGACCGGCGTCACGGCTGAGACCGAAGCCGAGACGCTGCCCGCCGCGCTGGAGGCGGCGCTGGAGGCTCTCACCTCGGCCTGGCGAGCGGGTCCCGCTGGATCGCCACCGACATCGCCCGGCGCATCCGCTGGCCGCCTGGCCGCGTTGCGCCGTCGCTACCACGAGCTTGGCGCGAGCAACCCGTACGCGGCCGAAGAGTACGCGGAGGTCCGTCAGCGCCTGGAGTCGCTGGACAACCAGCGAACTGATATGGAGGTGGCCATCCGCGCTACGCGCGAGCTCATCGCCGAGCTCAGCGGGCTCATCAGCAGCCAATTCCGGGCCACATTCGCCGCCCTGGAAGGCGCCTTCGGGAGGCGCTTCCAGCAGCTCTTCGACGGGGGCGAGGCGCAGCTCTCGCTGACCGACCCGGAGGACCTGTCCCGGACCGGCGTGGAGATCACGGCACGGCCGCCCGGCAAGAAGCGACAGCCGCTGGCGATGCTCTCGGGCGGCGAGCGGGCGCTGACGGCGGTGGCCTTGCTGATGGCCATGCTGGAGGTGCGCCCGGTCCCGTTCTGCGTGCTCGATGAAGTCGACGCCGCTCTCGACGAGGCCAACATCGGGCGCTTCTCAGCCGCCCTGCGGACGCTGGCCGAACGGATCCAGTTCATCGTCATCACCCACAACCGCGGCACCATCGAGGCCGCCGATGCGCTGTATGGCGTCACCGTGGACGACGATGCGGTCAGCCGGGTCGTCTCGCTGCAGCTGGGCGAACTCGATCCCGGGACGCCTTTCCTGGTGGCTTCCGAGGGCTGACGCGCTAGGCTGCCGCCGATGACACAGACCGATCAGAGGGACGCGCAGGCGAGCATCGAGGCGGGCGTGGCTCGCAGCCGGGCGGGCTTCGCGACCCGCCTGCGGGGCCTGCTGGGGGGCAGTCCGGATGCCGATGCCTGGGAGGAGGTCGAGGAGACGCTCATCTCGGCAGACATGGGCGCCGAGCTCGCGGTCGGCGTGGTCGCTCGTGCTCGCGCCCGGCGCGATGTCATTCCCGAGATGGCCGTGCGCTACGAGCTGCTGGAGCTATTCGCGCATCGGGATGCAGTGCCCTGGCCGCGCAAGCCGGCTCCTGGCGTCCCCGCCGTAGTGCTCGTGGTGGGCGTCAACGGGACCGGCAAGACGACCACCATCGGCAAGCTCGCCCATCGCTTCGCGAGCCGTGGCGCGCGGGTCCTGCTCGCGGCTGGTGACACATTTCGCGCTGCGGCCATCGACCAGTTGCGCATCTGGGCTCAGCGCGTGGACGTGCCGCTGGTGGCTCACGCCGCCAACGCCGATCCATCGGCGGTCGTGTATGACGCGATGGATGCCGCGGTGGCCCGAGGCACGGACGTGGTCATCGTCGATACCGCTGGCCGGCTGCACACCAAGAGCAACCTGATGGAGGAGCTTTCCAAGATCCGCCGGACCATCGCCAAGCGCATCCCGGAGGCGCAGCCGGAGGTGCTCTTCGTGCTGGACGCCACGACCGGTCAGAACGGGCTAACCCAGGCTCGGGCGTTCCACGAGTCGGCCGGGCTCACCGGCATCGCACTGACGAAGCTCGATTCGACCGCCCGCGGCGGCGTGGCCTTCTCCATCGAGCAGGCCCTGGGCATCCCAGTGCTGTTCGTGGGCGTAGGCGAGCGCATGGAAGACCTGCTCGACTTTCGGCCCGATGACTTCGTGGCGGCCCTCTTCGGCTAGACTCGCGGCCCATGTTCGATGCCCTTTCTGACCGCCTGCGCGACGCCCTCGGAAAGCTGACCGGGCGGGGTCGGATCACCGAGGCCGATGTCGAGGTGGCCATGCGGGAAGTGCGTCTGGCCCTCCTCGAGGCCGACGTCAACTACCGCGTAGTCAAGGACTTCGTGGCACGCGTCCGCGAGCGGGCCATCGGCGCGGAGATCCTGGCCAACGTGAACGCCGGGCAGATGGTCATCAAGATCGTCGGCGACGAGCTGACCGCGGTGCTCGGTGCCGGCGACAGGACGTTCCGGCTCACTGGCTCGCCGGCCGTCGTGATGCTGGTCGGGCTCCAGGGGTCGGGCAAGACCACCTCGGCGGCCAAGCTGGCGCGCCACATCGTCCGCCTGGGGCGTCAACCCATGCTGGTCGCCGCGGATCCCTACCGACCGGCCGCGGTCGACCAGTTGCGCACGCTGGGCAAGGGACTGGAGATCCCGGTCTGGAGCTCGCCCCCGGGCACCGCCGTGCTGGACATCGCACGAGCCGGCATCGCCGAGGCCAAACGGATCGGTCGCGACGTGCTCATCCTGGACACTGCCGGCCGGCTGACCGTGGACGAGACGCTCATGGAGGAGATCCGCGTCCTGGGCGGCGCGCTCCAGCCGTCGGAGACACTGCTGGTCGTGGATGCCATGGTGGGACAGGAGTCGGTCACCGTAGCGGAGGCGTTCCGGGAAGCGGTGTCCATCACCGGGCTGATCCTGACCAAGGTCGATGGTGATGCGCGCGGCGGCGCCGCGCTGTCGATCAGCGCGGTCTCGGGCGTGCCCGTGAAGTTCCTGGGCACCGGTGAGCGGACGGATGCCCTGGAGCCGTTCCATGCCGACCGACTGGCGGGACGCATCCTGGGCATGGGTGACGTGCTGACCCTGGTGGAACGGGCGCAGGAGACGTTCGACGAGAAGCAGTCCGAGCAGCTGGCCCAGAAGCTGCGCAAGAACGCGTTCACTCTGGACGACTTCCTGGAGCAGATGCAGCAGCTCAAGAAGATGGGACCGCTGGGATCGATCATGGAGATGATCCCGGGCATGGGCGGCGCCGCCAAGCAGGCGCAGCAGGCAGTCGACCGGGGCGATCTCACGCGCGTGGAGGCGATCATCCGCTCGATGACGCGCCACGAGCGTCAGGAGCCGGCTGTCCTCAACGCCTCACGGCGCCGGCGCATCGCGCGCGGCTCGGGCACGTCACTACCGGAGGTCAACCGGCTGATCAAGCAGTTCGGCGAGATGCAACGGATGATGCGCCAGCTCTCCGGTGGCGGGCGCATGCCCGCCATCCCGGGACTCCGGCGGCGCTGAGGCTAACATGACCTGGCGGCTGAGCCGGTATCCGTGAGACCATCGGGCCTGTCATGAGCTATCCGCCTTCCGATCGAGAACCGTCCACGTCTCCCTGGCAGCCACCACAGGAGCCGCCCGCCGCACCGGGGTCGGTCCCGCCCGTAACGGCCGGCGCGCCGCTTCCCCAGGAGGCGGCAGCGCCGCTTCCACCGGTGACCCCCGTCTCGCGACCGAAGCCCGTGCGCTGGATCGTCGCGCTGCTGGCCACGGTCCTGGTCGTGGTCACCGGTGTCGGACTGGCCATGCTGGCCACCGGCAGCCGTACCCCTGCCGCGCTGGGACCTACCTTCCTGCCGCCCGACACCGTGGCCTACCTGGAGAGCCGGCTCGATCTGCCCGGTGACCAGCGCGAGAACCTGGTCTCGTTCATGGGCAGGTTCCCCGGTTTCGCCGATCCCGCCGCCTTCGACCTCAAGGTCAATGACACGCTGGACAGGCTCACTCGCGAGGCGAGCCAGGACCGGTACACCTACACGGGCGACATCAAGCCATGGTTCGAGGGCGAGTTCGCGCTGGGCGTGACGGAAGTGCCCGAGATGTCGAGCGGCCCGGACGGGCTCGGCGCGAGTCGGGAGAGCATCCCGCCCTTCGTGGGCGCACTCAGCGTGGCCGATAGAGCCGCCCTGGACGCTTTCCTGGCACGCCTGCGCGCTGACGCGCCAGGCGCGACCTTCACCGAGAGCAGCCACGGCTCAGCCACCATCGTCACCTACCAGCCGGAGTCGGGCCCCGAGCAGGCCTTCTCGTATGCCGTCACCGACGAGTCGCTGCTGTTCGCCCTGACGCCGGAGCATCTCGTGGCCGCCCTGGAGGTGCGCAGTGGCGCGCAGCCGTCCCTCGCCGGCTCGGCCATCTTCCAGGAGCGCATCGCAAGCCTGCCCCCCGAGCGACTGGGCGCGGTCTACCTGACCCTGAGCGTGTACCGCACCCTTGTGGAGGCAGGATCCAGCGAGCTCGATGGCACCACCTCGGAGATCTTGAGCGAGGCCCTCGAGCAGCTGCCCGAGGCGGTGGCCGGGTCGCTGCGCGTCGAAGATGACCGCATGGTCCTCGACATGCTGGTGAGTGCCGGAGTGGACACTCCCCTGTCACCCTCCCGCAGCACGTCGCTGGCTGCGCGCATGTCCAGCACGTCGGCCGTCTATTCGGAGACACGGGACGTGGGCGAGGGCATCTCGAAGGTCGTGGAGGGGTTGGTGACCTCGCTCGGTGCTCCGCCGGCACAGCTTGAGCAGGTCGAGGCCTTCCTGGGCGTTCCCGTGGAGGACTTCCTGCTCTGGATGGAGGACGCCGCGGTCAGCGTGGCGGTCGATGGCGATCAGCTCACCGTCGGCCTCGCCGCCACGGTCACCGATGCCACCGTCGCGGCGCAACGCGTCGAGCGCCTGACCACGGCCATCCGTGCCGCGTCCGCGTTCGGCGAAGTGCCCTTCTCGATCGAGGAGGAGGACATCGCCGGATCATTGGTGACAACCATCGCGGCCAAGAGCGACCCATCCAGCCCTCTCCCCGACGACCTGCCCTTCGAGCCGTCCCTGAGCTACGGCATCCATGACGACATCTTCTACCTGGGCCTGGGCGACTTCGTGTCGGGTGCGATGCAGCGGAGCGAGTCCGACTCGCTGGCCGGCAACGCGGACTACGCGACGGCTCTCGAAGCTGCCGGTGGGGCGACCAACAGTGGCGTCGCGTACGTCGACCTGGCGGCGCTCCGAGGGTTCATGGAGGCGCTGATCCCGGACGAAGGACGAGCCGAGTACGACCGGGATGTCAAGCCATATCTCGAGGCGTTCGACCGCTTCATCATGAGCGGCACCGTCACAGAAGGGGACATGTCGCTGCGCGCCCTGCTCTACGTCGAGTGATGCTATCCCTGGTCGAGTAGCTCGGCGCCTCGTCAAGTGATGTTTCCCCTCGTCGAGTAACCTTTCCCGTCGTCGAGTAACCTTGCGCCTGGGCGCCGGCCGCTCGCGCCCTTTCCATCGACAGGAGGTCCCTTCGCCCGTGGCAGTCCGCATCCGTCTCACCCGCGTCGGTGCGACCAAGAAGCCCACCTACCGCTTCGTCGTCTCCGACAGTCGAAGCGCTCGAGACGGTCGCTCGCTCGACATCCTCGGCCATTACGACCCGCGCCAGGATCCGGTCGAGATCGAAGTGGACGCAGAGAAGGCGACCAAGTGGCTGGGCAACGGTGCCCAGCCGTCCGAGACGGTCGCGCGCCTCTTTCGGCGCGTGGGCATCCTCCCCGACGTCCGCTGAGCCGCTGATGTCCGCACCCGAGTTGGTGGAGTTCGTGGCACGTTCGCTGGTCGACGACCCTGACGGCGTCTCCGTAGAGGTCCACGATGAGGGCGGCGTCACCGTCATCGAGCTGCATGTCGCCGAGGGCGACATGGGCAAGGTCATCGGCCGCAACGGCAGCGTGGCCAAGGCCCTCCGTACTCTTCTGAAAGTGGTCGCCACTCGCCAGGGAGAGGACATCTCGCTGGAGATCGTCTAGCGACGTGGCCACCCGCGAGGAGCTGACACGCGCTGAAGTGCCGGCGCCAGGCCGTTTGGCCGTTGGTCAGGTGCGGGGCGTCCATGGCCTGCGCGGTGTGGTGCGTGTCGAGGTCCTCACGGACGATCCCACACGCTTCGAGCCGGGCAGCCAGGTGCATCTCGAGGATGCCGAGCAGACGCTCACCGTGGCCTGGGTCCAGGACGACGGCCCCGGCTTGCTGGTCCGCTTCGAGGGGATCGCCTCACGCGAGATGGCCGATGCGCTGCGCGAGCGATACCTCGAGGTGCCGCATCCCGGCCAGACCCTGCCCGACGGGGAGTACTACTGGCACGAGCTCATGGAGGTGCCGGTGCTCACCGAGGAGGGCGAGACCCTGGGCACGGTGGTGGACATCTTTCGCGCCGGGGGAGGAGAGATCCTGGTGGTGCGCGGCGGCCGTCGGGGCGAGATCCTGGTGCCCACGGTCAAGGCGGTCGTGCGCGAGCTATCACCGCGTAGCGGGCGGATCGTGGTCGATCGTGAGGCACTCGGCCTGGAGACGGAGCCGGCGGTACCTCGCCCGCGGGGGCGCCGCACGACGCGTGCGCTCAAGCGCGCCGACGCCCTGCCGGGGGCCGGGTCAGGATCCGCCGTGGCGAGCGATGCGACACCGGCCATGGAGGACGAGCGCGCCACGTCGTGACTCTGCGCATCGACGTCATCTCGCTCTTTCCGGGCATCTTCCCGGGACCCTTGGCGGAGAGCATCCCTGGCCGGGCCATGGAGCGCGGCCTGGTCGAGTTGCGGGCACACGACCTGCGCGAGTGGGGCCTGGGGCGCCACCGGAGCGTGGATGACTATCCCTTCGGCGGCGGCGCCGGCATGATCTTGCGCCCGGAACCCATCGCCGGTGCGCTCCGGGCACTCTCGAGGAAGGAAGGCAGCACCTCGGTGCTGCTCGACCCGGGCGGGCGCACCTTCGATCAAGCTACAGCGCGCGACCTGGCCCGGTCGGATCACTTGATCCTGATCTGTCCTCGCTACGAGGGGGTCGATCACCGGGTCCGCTCGATGGTCGACCGGGAGGTCTCCATCGGAGACTACGTGCTGTCGGGCGGCGAACTGCCGGCGCTGGTCATCATCGATGCCGTGGTGCGTCTTGTCCCCGGAGTCATCGACGCCGCCTCATCGATCGAGGAGTCGTTCAGCGAAGGCCTGCTCGAGTATCCCCAGTACACGCGCCCGGCTGACTTCGAGGGCGACGCCGTGCCACCGGTCCTCCTCAGCGGGCATCACGGCGAGGTGGCCCGCTGGCGCCGCGAGCAGGGCCTCGAACGGACGAGAAGAGAGCGTCCGGATATGCTCCCCACGGGGGACGACGGGGAGCCCACCTGAGGCCCTGCTATACTGCCGGCCGTCCAGCCCCCGCGCCGTCCGCCGGCATCCCTGGCCCAGTCCGCGCGCGTCCTGGCCGACCCCACTGCCCGATCATTCCAAGCACGAGCGAGATGACACCGTGACCGTCCTCGACGAGATCGTCGCCGATCAGATCCGAACCGATCTTCCCGAACTGGCCTCCGGTGACACCGTGCGTGTCTCGGTCAAGGTCGTCGAGGGTTCCCGGGAGCGCATCCAGGTCTTCGAGGGCACCGTCATGCGCTTGCGTGGTGGGGGTATCGACCGCTCCATCACCGTGCGTGCGCTGCGCAGCGGTGTGGGCGTGGAGCGGACCTTCAAGATCAACTCGCCGCGCATCGACAAGATCGCCGTCGTGCGCCACGGCGTGGCGCGCCGCGCGCAGCTCTACTTCCTGCGCAAGCGCGTGGGCAAGTCGGCCACCTTGCGAGAGCGGCGCGCCTGACCGTCCGCCACGGCGGGGCGGACCGCGGAGACCGGCCCGTCGGCGAGTGGCGGCGCGTCTAGAATGGGCCGCGTGACGCTGCCCGTGCCGCATCTCCGCGCTGAGCGCCGCCTCTGGCGGGAGGGCCGGCGCCGCGTGGTGGGCGTCGACGAAGTGGGCCTGGGAGCGCTCTGCGCGCCGGTCGTGGCCGCCGCGGTCCTCGTCCGACCCGACTGTCACAAGATCCTCGGGGTGCGTGACTCCAAGACCATGTCCGTGCGCCAGCGAGAGGCCGTGGTGGATCGGATCAAGGATCGCGTGCAGGCCTGGGGGGTCGGTGCGGCGTCCGTGGCCGAGATCGAGCGGCTCAACATCTATCACGCCACGCACCTGGCGATGCGCCGTGCCCTGCGTCGCATCGACGGTTACGACCATGTGCTCGTCGATGGGCGGAAGATCGTGGGCTTCGAGGACCACGTGGGGCCGTACACCGCCATCGTCGACGGCGACCAGTCCTCGTACGCCATCGCCTGCGCCTCGATCATCGCCAAAGTGACGCGGGACCGGCTGATGTGCCGCCTCGCCCTGCGCTATCCCGTCTACGGCTGGGAGCACAATGCCGGTTACACCACCCGGGAACATGTGGCAGCACTGGCGGAACACGGTCCGTCCGTCTTCCATCGCCGCACCTACGCCCGCATCAGGACCCTCCTGGAAGGCGACCAGCTGGCCATGGGGCTCGAAGCTCCGATCGACCTAGCTGCGGTGGACGATGGCGGCCATCCGGCGGCATCGACGATGGCGGCCACTTAGGACCGGCCACGGCCCGATAAGGTCGTGCTAAGACGCGCACGATATCGTCGCCCGACCATGCCGCTCGCGTCGCGACCCCCCACCTCCATCGCCCGTCCGGCCGGCACGCTGAGACGCCGGCTGGGCGACGAGGCCGAGCGCTGCGTGGCCAGGCGGCTGACGGCGCTGGGCTGGACGATCCTCGCGGCGGGCGTCCGTGTGGGTCGCGATGAGCTCGACCTGGTCTGCCTGGAGCCGGGCGTGCCACCGACGCTAGTCTTCGTGGAGGTGCGCAGCCGTTCCAGCGCCCGCTTCGGAGCACCTGAGGAGACGCTCGATGGGGCCAAGATCGCACGGACCTACCGCGCCGCGTTCGCACTCCTGCGGGGGCGCCAGTTGCCGGACGGCGCTTCGCTGCCGGCGCTTCCCTGGCGGGTCGACCTGGTGGCGGTCGATGCACGGCCGCCCGCGGGCCAGGGCGCCCGGCACGTCGCGGACGATGTGCCTATGCGGCACCTCCGGGGCGTGACACCGGGCTGAGCGCCCATGCTTTGCGCCTCCCGCGAGGTGCCAAGGCGCCGGCCGGCCATGACACCGGGTCCTGGCCGCGAACCTCTGTGCTAGACTCCGCCCGCTGTCCACCAGGCCGGCATGAGCGCGACTCCGTCGCGTATCCCGCACGCGCGCCGCTCCCCGCGGGGGTGCCGGCCGGCGCCGAAGCGCCAGCTGCCGGTCCGTGGATCACGAGGCTCGCGGAGGTCCCCAACCGAACAGGAGCCGCCCCCATGTCCTCTGTCTCGATGCGCCAGCTACTGGAAGCCGGGGTCCACTTCGGCCACTTGACGCGTCGCTGGAATCCCAAGATGCGCCCCTTCATCTTCGCCGAGCGCAACGGGATCCACATCATCGACCTGGCGCAGACCGTCAAGCGGCTCGACGCCGCTCTTGACTTCGCCACGGACACCGTCGCTCGCGGCGACGCGATCCTCTTCGTGGGCACCAAGAAGCAGGCCCAGGAGCCCATCGCCGAAGAGGCCACCCGCGCCGAGATGCCCTACGTCAACCAGCGCTGGCTGGGCGGCATGCTCACCAACTTCGTAACCATCAAGAAGCGCCTCGGGCTCCTGGAGCAGCTGGAAGCGCGCCAGCAGAACGGCGACTTCGACCGCATGTCCAAGAAAGAAGCGTCCCGTCTGATGGACGAGATGACGCGACTCCAGCGGATGCTTGGCGGCATGCGCAAGATGAAGCGACTGCCCGGGGCGCTCTTCGTGGTCGACCCGCATCGTGAGCAGATCGCCATCACGGAGGCCAAGAAGCTGGAGATCCCGGTCATCGGCACCGGCGACACGAACGTGGATCCGGACGACCTGGACTACATCATCCCGGCCAACGATGATGCCATCCGCGCCATCCGACTGCTCTGCCGGCTGGTGGCCGACGCCTCGATCGAGGGCCTCGGCCAGCGTGCCTCGCGAGCCGCTGAACCGATGGTGGAGCAGGGTCCCATGGCTGAGGACGAGGAGGCCTCCGACGAGATGGTCGCCGCTCTCGCGGCCGGCGGCACCTTCAGCTTCGCGCCGGAGCCCGACGAAGACGAGGCACTGCTGCCCGGGGCCGCCCTCGATGGCGAGGCCGAGGCGGGGCTGACCAGCACCCCCGACGCGACAGAGGCGACAGAGGAACAGATCCCGACGTCCGCCGGCTGATCCATTCGCAGCGTCGCGGCCCGGTGGCCGGGCGTCCACAGTCAGAGTCAAGAGGTCCCATCTCCCATGGTCGATCAGATCCTCATCAAGCCCGCGCAGGTCAAGGAGCTGCGCGAGCGGACCGGTGCCGGTTTCATGGACTGCAAGCGCGCACTGGAAGAGACCGGCGGTGACCTCGATGCTGCCGTGAACCTGCTGCGCGAGCGCGGACAGGCAGCGGCCGCCAAGAAGGCCGGTCGAGACGCGCGAGAAGGCGTGGTGTCCTCTTACATCCATGCCGGCGGCCGACTGGGCGTCCTCATCGAGGTCAACTGCGAGACTGACTTCGTGGCGCGCACCGACGACTTCCAGAAGCTGGTGCGGGATCTGGCCATGCAGGTCGCCGGCCTCGCTGCCGAGTACCCCACGGTGGAGGCTATCCCTGTCCCGGTGCTGGAGGCCAAGCGCGCCGAGCTCCTCGCCGACGAAGCCCTCGCGGCCAAGCCGGCTGAGATCCAACAGAAGATCGTCGACGGACAGCTGCGCAAGTGGCAACAGCAGATCGTGCTCTACGAGCAGCCCTTCCGCGACACGGACCAGACCGTCGGACAGTTGATCACCGACGCCGTGGCACGCATCGGCGAGAACATCCGCGTGCGCCGCTTCGTGCGCTACGCCCTCGGGGAGGAGCTGTGACGGAGGCCCTCGCGGCCGCCACGGTCGAGGAGGCCTCCCCCGGATCGGCGCGCTACGGCCGCATCCTGCTCAAGATCTCGGGTGAGGCGCTGCTGGGGACGCGCTCGTACGGCGTGGATCCCGATGTCTGTGTCTTCATCGCCCGTCAGCTCGGGCAGGTCCGCTCGATGGGTGTGGAGGTGGCGGTCGTGGTCGGCGGTGGCAACATCTTCCGCGGCCTGGCTGCCTCGGCCAAGGGCATGGAGCGCGCCACGGCCGACTTCATGGGCATGCTGGCCACGGTCATGAATGCTCTGGCGCTGCAGGACGCGCTGGAGAAGGCCGACGTACCGACTCGCG
This sequence comes from Chloroflexota bacterium, assembly GCA_013813905.1. GTDB lineage: Bacteria > Chloroflexota > Limnocylindria > Limnocylindrales > CSP1-4 > Palsa-1032. The sequence goes on along the minus strand of JACCQX010000183.1, from coordinate 3,114 downwards.
TCATGTCCGCCATCGCCATGAACGAAGTGGCCGAGCCCTACATCCGGCGGCGTGCCATGCGGCATCTCGAGAAGGGCCGCGTGGTCATCCTGGCGGCGGGCACCGGCAATCCGTATTTCACCACCGACACGGCGGCCGCCCTGCGTGCCGTCGAGGTCGGCGCGGAGGTGCTTCTGAAGGCCACCAAGGTGGACGGCGTCTACACCGCGGATCCAGCTCTCGACCCGGACGCGACAAGGCATGAGCACCTGACCTATGGGCAGGTCCTGGCCGACCGGCTGGCTGTCCTCGACTCGACGGCCGTCTCGCTGTGCATGGACAATGACCTGCCCATCGTCGTCTTCGATATGAACCGACCGGACAATATCCGGCGTGCGGCCCTGGGCGAGCCGATCGGCACGCTGATCCACGGAGGGACCACCGATGAGCGATGAGGGCCTTCAGGCGACCGAGGGTCGCATGTCCCGCGCCATCGAGGCCATGGAGCGTGACTTCGGCAGCATCCGCACCGGTCGGGCCTCGACCAGCCTGGTGGAGCGCATCCAGGTCGACTACTACGGCACGCCCACGGCCCTGAACCAGCTCGCCTCGCTGAGCGTGCCGGAGTCGCACACCATCGTCATCCAACCCTGGGACCGCGGCGTCCTGGGCGCCATCGAGAAGGCCATCCAGCGCAGCGATATCGGGCTGACTCCGAACGTGGATGGGACCGTCGTGCGGCTCAACATCCCGCCTCTCACGGAGGACCGTCGCAAGGACTTGGTCAAGCTCGTCCACAAGCGAATGGAGGAGGCCAAGGTCGAGATACGCAATCGCCGCCGCGAAGCCACCGACGAGATCCGCCGTCGCGAGCGCGACGGAGAGCTCGGCGCGGATGAGGCACGTCGAGAGCAGGATCGCGTCCAGCAGCTCACCGATCGCTGGACCGACGAGGTCGACCGAGTGGGCAAGGCCAAGGAGCAGGAGATCATGGAGGTCTAGTGACCGCCTTGGACGTGGCCACCGAGAGCGAGGGCCCGGCGGCGGCTGGCGAGGAGTTCGTGCCGCGACACGTGGCCATCATCATGGATGGCAACCGTCGCTGGGCACGAGAGCACGGCTTGCCCGAGGCGCAGGGTCACGCGGCGGGCGTGGATGCCATCCGTCCCATCGTCGAGCGGGCCCAGCAGCGCGGAGTGAAGATCCTGTCGGTCTTCGCCTTCAGCCGCGAGAACTGGCAGCGGGCACGCGGTGAGGTGGAAACGCTCTTTTCGCTGCTGGACGCGGCTATCGCCGACTACACCCCGGATCTGGTCCGCCAAGGGGTGCGCGTGCGGGTGCTCGGCCGACTCGATGAGCTTCACCCCTCGACTCGTGCCTCGATCGGCGAGGCCGCCCGGGCCACGGCAGCGGGGGGTTCCATGATCCTCAACGTGGCCTTCAACTACTCGGGCCGCTGCGAGATCGTGGATGCGGCGCGGCGCTGCCTGGCTGATGGCCTGAGCCCGGAGCAGATCGACGAGGAGGCCCTCGCCTCCCGGCTGTACACGCCCGAGCCGTCAGAACTGGACCTGCTGATCCGGACCGGCGGCGACCAGCGCGTGAGCAACTTCCTTCTCTGGCAGTCGGCCTACGCCGAGTTCTACTTCAGTGACCGCTATTGGCCGGATTTCGACCCAGCTGCATTCGACGCGGCGCTGGCGGACTACGCGCGCCGCTCGCGACGGTTCGGCCGCTAGCCGCTCGTGCTGCGCCAGCGCCTTCTGAGCGCGGCGGTCCTGGCGCCGATCGTCGTCCTCATCTTCCTGACGGGCGAACCCTGGATCACGTTCGGCGTGGCGATCCTGGCCATGGTCGCGGCACACGAGACGTTCCGCCTGCTGGCTCTGGCCGGCCTGCCAGGGGAGCGGGTCATCGGCCTGGTGGCAGCCCCGCTGGCCGTCCTGGGCATGGCCGCCCTGGGGCACCGTGAAGGGGTCATCGCCACGTTCGTGGCGGCGGTCCTCGTCACGTCCGCCATCGCCGCCTTCCGCCGCCACGTGCCCAGGGAGGGCTTCCTGGCCTGGGCCGGCACCGTGGTCGGCGCGCTGTACGTCTCGTTGCTGGCCTTCGTCCCGGGGATCGTCGCCGTCGCTCCAGCGATCGGGCCGCGCGCCCCGTTGGGCGAACTCCTGGACCACGGCCGCATCTGGCTGCTGGTGCTGGTGCTGACGGTGTGGACCTTCGATACCTTCGCCTACTTCGCCGGCCGAACCCTCAAGCGGGGCCGCTTCCTCGACCACATCTCGCCCAGCAAGACCTGGAGCGGTGTGATCGGAGGAACCGTGGCGGCCGTCATCGTCTGTGCGCTGCTCGTGGTGGGCACCGGACAGCACGTGCTGGGCGGGATGGTGCTGGGCCTGCTCATCGCCGTCACCGCACAGGCCGGCGACGTGGCCGAATCCCTGCTTAAGCGCGCGGCGGGCGCCAAGGATTCGGGCACCCTGATCCCCGGCCACGGCGGGATCCTGGATCGGGTCGATTCCTTCCTGTTCGCGGCTCCAGCCATGTACGCCGGGCTGATCCTCCTCGAGCTGACGGCCATGGGCGGGCAGACATGAGGGAGTGGCGGGCTGGGAGCCGGCAGCGCGTCGCCCTCCTTGGCTCCACCGGCTCCATCGGCCGCCAGACGCTCGATGTCCTGGGCGCGGCACCTGCGCGGTTCGAGGTCGTGGCGCTGGCGGCTGGTGCCGACCATGGCGCCCTGTCCGCGCAGGTGGCCGCCTTCCGCCCCCACGCGGTGGCTCTGGCTGACGAGGCCGCGGCGGGACGGCTGGTGCTGCCCCCCGGCGTTCGACTGGAACGCGGCGCCGACGCCCTGGAGCGCCTTGCGACACGCGACGACGTCGATCTTGTCATCGTGGCCACCGGCGGCATCGTCTCGCTTCGGCCGGTGCTGGCGGCGCTCCGCGCGGGCAAGGTGGTGGCTACGGCCAACAAGGAGACGCTCGTGGCTGGCGGCCACCTGGTCATGCCACTGGCGCGGGAGCTGGCGGAGCGGGTGGCAAGGCGCGACGCGGCCGACCCCTTCGCCTCGCCGCTGGCCTGGCTGCGTCCCATCGACTCGGAGCATTCAGCGCTCTGGCAATGCTTGGT
>JACCQX010000162.1 GCA_013813905.1 Chloroflexota bacterium | reverse complement strand
CGCTCGATGCTACCGTCCCGACCTCACCTTGGGTGGTGCCGAGAGCCAGATTCGAACTGGCGACACCGCGATTTTCAGTCGCGTGCTCTACCAACTGAGCTATCTCGGCGCGCCAGTGCGGTGTCTCCTATCTAACCACACTCCGGCCGGGACCGGCAAGGCGAGGCTCAGGCCCGCGTACGGGGCGTCCGAGCAGGGCGATGATGAGACTCCTGTGCGAGCCACCCGGACGGCTGGAGCCCGATGGCCACCCCGTGCCTGCCCTCAGCCTAGTCGGGCCAGCGCCTCGCGGTCACCGATGTCGAGTGGCGCTTCTCCACTCAGGCTGCGGAGGCGGTTGATGCGGTCGACCACTGAGGGATGGGTCGACATCAGCCCCTTGGACCGCTCCTCGAAGCGCTTGATGGGGTTTACGATGTAGAGGTGCTGGGTAGCCCGATTGGCGACCTCCAGCACCTCCGTGTCGCCCGCGATCTTGGCCAGGGCACGCTGCAGACCGTACGGATTGCGGGTCAGTTCGACACTCGATGCGTCGGCCAGGTACTCGCGTTCGCGGTTGACCGCCAGCTGCACCAGGCGGGCAAAGAAGGGCGCCACGATGGCCAGCAGTAGTGCCACCACGAAAAGGATCGCCCCCGCCCCTCCCCCGCCCGAGTCACGGCCGCGTGACCGACCCATGCCGCCGTAGAAGCTGAAGCGCAGGAAGAAGTCCGTCAGCAGAACGATACTGCCCACCAGCGCGCCGACCAGCAGCGTGAAGCGGATGTCCAGGTTCCGCACGTGCGCCAGCTCGTGGGCCATCACGCCCTGGAGCTCCTCGCGGTCGAGCTTCTGCAGCAGGCCAGTGGTGATGGCCACGCTGGCATGCTGGGGGTCGCGGCCGGTCGCGAAGGCATTGGGCGCGGTGTCGTTGATGACGTAGACCTTGGGCGGCGGGATGCCCGCCGCCAGCGACAGCTCGGTCACCACGTTCATGAGCTGCGGCGCGTCCTGCGGCGCCACCTGCTTGGCGCCCGACGCCGCGAGCACCAGGCTGTCGCCGCTGAAATAGCTGATGGATGTGATGAGGGTCGCCACCACGACGGCCACGACGACGCCCACCACGCCACTCTCCACGACGCCACCCACGGCAAAGCCGATGAGGAAGCCGACGCCGGCCATGAGCGCGAAGACGATGAGCACGAGCAGGATCGACTTGCGTCGGTTCGACGCGATCTGCCCGTAGAAGCTCTGGCGCTGGCCGACGACGCTCAAGTAGGTGGACGGATCAGGATGCGGTCACGTACGCGCCGGGAAGTCCCTCAGGCGGGCGGCGGCGGGCTCGTCGGAGGCGCTGACAGGTTGGAGAGGTCGACGTTGGGGACCTGGCTGGCCTCGGGCTCGGCATCGAAGAACTCTCGCGGCCGGAAGCCGAGCGGTCCTGCGATGAGCACGCTGGGCACCGTGGCGATCGATGTGTTGTAGTCCAGGACGACCGCGTTGTAGTGCTGCCGAGCGAAGCCGATCTGGTTCTCCGTGGTGGTCAACTGCTCCTGCAGCTCCAGCACGTTCTGGTTGGCCCTCAGCTCCGGGTAGTTCTCGACCACCGCGAACAGCGAGCGAAGCGTACCGGTCAGCATGTTCTCCGCGGCGGCCTGCTCGGCGGGGCCCTGGGCTCCCGCTGTGACAGCGTTGGCACGCGCCTGCGTGACGTCCGTCAGGACCTGCTGCTCGAAGCCCATGTAGCCCTTCACCGCGTTGACCAGGTTGGGGATGAGATCCCAACGACGCTTGAGTTGGACCTCGATCTGAGCGAAGGCCTCATCGATGCGCAGGCGGCGCTGGATGAGGCCGTTGTAGATCAGGATGCCGCCGATCACAACGACAGCGATGATCACCAGGATGACGATCAATACCGGGTCCATGCCCCCTCCGCGTGACGTGCGCTTGAGGGCGAGTCTAACAGGGCAGCTCCGCGCTCACGGGAAGAACGACGGGAAGGGGAAGTCGGGCGGGAAGGTGGCCAGATCTCGCAGGTCATCCATCAGCCTTGGCGCGGTCAGCATGAAGATCGCGATGGGGCCGATGATGAAGACCAACACGAGCATGATCAGGCAGCCCGCGATGACGATGGTCTTGTTCGAGCTCTGGTCGGGCTGCGGAGCACCCCAACCGATCGGCCGGTGGAGAGGTGTCTCGAGCGGAGGCCATGGCGCTGGCGGTGGCACGGGGCCTTCGGGTGACGAGCCGGGAGGGCCGGGCACGAAGATCTCCAGGCCACAGAAGGGGCACTGCCTGGCATCGGGCAGCAGGGGCTTGCCGCAGCGCGGGCAGTAGCCCGGGATCATCCGGTGTGCCTTTGGTGGGCGGTGAGGGATTCGAACCCCCGACATCCTCGGTGTAAACGAGGCGCTCTGACCAGCTGAGCTAACCGCCCCTGCGGCATGGTAGCGCCGCGAGCCGTCACGGGCGGCCGTGCGGCGGCCACGCGCCGAGCGGAGGGAGTGGTGGTGCCCAGGCCGGGACTTGAACCCGGATGACTTGCGTCATACGCCCCTCAAACGTACGCGTATACCAATTCCGCCACCTGGGCAGGAGCGCCACGATCGCCCTTGAGGGCTTGGTACCGAGGGAGGGACTTGAACCCACACGACCTTGCGGCCACTAGGTCCTGAACCTAGCGCGTCTACCGATTCCGCCACCTCGGCACAGGCAAATCCGCACGATCACTCGTCCGGTCTGGCGAGGCGCCATGCTAGCACATCGGAGTATCGGTCCCGGGCCTCCGCCACCTGGCGCAGCTCCATCCCTTGAAGCGTGTCGCGCACCAGGAACACCTCATCCGGGAAGACCAGCGGGATGATGGGCATCTCACGCAGCAGCGCCACCTGAAGAGCCGCGACTCGAGCCGGTCGCGCGGCCGTATCTGCGATACGAACGTCTTCCAGCAACCGGTCCACCAGGCTCGACTGGTATCCGGCGAGGTTAGTGCCACCGGCGGCGGCCTGGGCGGAGGTGAACAAGGGCGACGGATCCGGCTCAAGGCCCAGGTCGATCTCCAGCAGGGCCACGTCGAACAGTCCCGGTCGAAGATGTTCCTCCACCAGCTCCTCCGGCCGAAGCGGCACGATGTCGACGGCCAGACCGATCGACCGCCAGTCCTGAGCCACTAGCTCGGCCACCGCTCGGTCCAGGGGCGCGGTCTGCTCATCGCGGACCAGCAGCTCGACCGTGACCGGCTCGCTCGAACCCGGCCGCGACCACCCTCCATCGCTTCGTGTCCAGCCGGCGGCGAGGAGACCGGACTGTGCTGCGGCGGCATCCGTCACGGGTACCGGCACGGTCTCCGGGTGCGAGAGGTGCGAGGCGGGCGAGATGATGCTCTGGCTGGCCAGCCCGGAGCCGGCGAAGACGGTCTCCACGATCGCCTCGCGATCGATGGCCAGCGAAAGCGAGCGTCGCACCTGCGCATCACGCAGGGGACCGGTCTCGAAACGCAGGTTGGGCACCAGTGCCAGCGAACGGGTCCCAGGGAACGCCAGGGCCTGCACGCCCGGCTCGTCCACGAGTCGCCGGACAGCCTCAGGACCGGCACCGGCCATGGCGTCCACCGCGCCCTCCACGAAGGCCGCCACGACGGCCTCCTGATCGGGGTAGAGCAGGAAGCGATAGCTGTCGAGCGAGGCCCGCGCCCGTGGCGCCGTTCGCGGTGTCGGCTCGGGCAATGGGGCCAGCGGCCCAGCTTCGTAGTGTGCCGGCACACCGCCGGGCGGCGGACCGACGCGCACGAGCAGGGCCCCGTCCTCCGACAGCTCCGCCAGCGCGAACGGGCCGTTACCCACGGGCGCCTCTCCGAAGGGATGCGCTGCTCGCTCGGCCGCGGGGACGTCCGCCAGCAGGTGCGCGGGCAGTATCGGTCTGAGGGTGCGGGCCAGCAGGATGGGAGACTCGGACCCGCTGCGCAGCTCCACCGTGAAGCGATCGATGCGTCGGACCTCGACATCCGCCAGGGACTCGTAGCTGAAGACCACGTCGTCCGCGGAGACGTGCCCGCCGTCATGCCAGCGCGCGTCCGGACGGAGATGGAAGGTCAGGACCTCCCCGCCCGAGTCGACCTCCCAGCGCTCGGCCAGATCCGGCACGATGGTCCCGTTCGTGCCCGCGCGAGTCAAGCCGCGAAAGATCAGGCCGCTGATGGCGAGTTCCGCGGGCGACGCCGCGAACAGGGGGTCGAGGCTCTGGACAGGTCCGACCGTGCCCTCCCGGAACTCGCTCAGGG